>JBGOTH010000469.1:0-3425 GCA_041476345.1 Methylomirabilia bacterium | reverse complement strand
CGGCGTAGCCGTCGACCGCGGAGTTGTCGCAGGGCGGGACGTCGAAGGGCGCCTGCACGTCCTCGGCGAGCACGCGATCGAGGGCGTCGACGACGGAGACGAGCTCGGGGGGCGCGATCTGCGTGACCCGGTCGAGGATCCGATTTTGGCCGTCCCGGACCGAAATCATGACGCGTAGTATAGCGCTCGTGACGACGACTCCACCGGCCGGCTTCTGGCGGCGCGCGGTCGGCGCGCTCGTCGACCTCGGCGTGGTCGTGCTCGTGAAAGCGTCGCTCGGCGTGATCGCCGTGCGCGTGTTTCGCGTGGATCGCGACGTGACTCAAGGCGCGCTCGTGGCGTGCACGCTGCTCTTCGCCGCCCTCTACGTGATCGGGCTCCACGCTCTCGAAGGACAGACGATCGGCAAGCTCGTCGTCGGCGCGCGCGTGGTCGGCCCGGACGGCGCGCCGCCCGCTGTCGGCGTCTCGGTCTTGCGCTTCGTCGCCTACTTCGCTTCGATGCTTCCGTTCGGGCTCGGATTCGCGATGGCGGGGCTGCGCACGGACCGCCGGGCTTTGCACGACCTGCTCGCCGGCACGCGCGTGGAGCGACTCACGCGGCCGGCGACGCCTTCACAACAGGAGATTGCGTGGACCTCGAGCTGACAGGCAAGACCGCGCTGGTGACCGGAGCGAGCAAAGGAATCGGCAAGGCCATCGCGCGAGGACTCGCGCGGGAGGGCGTGCGCGTGGCGATTTGCTCGCGCGATGCGACGACGCTGTCCGCGGCGGCGAAGGAGATCGGGGCGGGTGCCAAAGGAGACGTGATCGCGATTCCCGCGGATCTCAGCCGCGCGGATGAAGTGCAGCGCGTGGCGGAGGATGCGACGGGCCGTCTCGGGCGGCTCGACATCCTCGTGAACAACGCCGGCGCGATCCGGGGCGGCGATTTCCTGAAAATCCCGGACGAGCAGTGGGTGGGTGACTGGAGCCTGAAGTTGTACGGCTACATCCGGATGGCGCGCGCCATCTTCCCGCAGATGCAGCAGCAGGGTGGCGGGCGCATCTGCAACGTGGTCGGCGCCGCCGCGCGCAATCCGATGGCGACCTATCTGCCGGGAGGCGCCGCGAATGCGGCACTCATCAACTTCACGAAGGGTCTCGCCGATCTCGGTGCGCCCTCACGCATCCTCGTCACCGCGGTCTCGCCGGCGGCGACGCGCACTGAGCGCTGGGACAGCCTGATGGCTCAGCAGGCCGCAGCCGTGGGCAAGACCGTCGAAGCGTTTCGCGCTGAAGCCGAGGGGAGCTACCCGCTCGGCCGCATCGCGTCGTCCGAGGACATCGCGGACGTCGTCTGCTTCCTCGTGTCCGCGCGCGCGTCGTTCATCACGGGCATCTGCATCACGGTCGACGGAGGGGCGACACGAGGCGTTTACCCGTGATGTTTCGTGTCTTGACAAGCGTCGCGGGCTGTCACTACTCTCTGGACGTAAATTCCGCCGCTTGTCAGGGCTAGCTCAGGAGGCCGTGATGGCCGCGAAACTATTCGTCGGCAACCTCTCGTTCCAGGCCACCGAAGAAGACCTGCGGGAACTGTTCGCGCAGGCGGGGACGGTCGAGACCGTTCGCATCATCACCGACCAGTTCACGGGCCGGCCTCGCGGCTTCGGATTCGTCGAGATGGCGACGAAGGAAGAAGCGACTAAAGCGGTCGAGATGCTGAACGGCCGGCTGTTTCGCGATCGCAACCTCGTCGTCGACGAAGCGCGTCCGCAGCCCCAGCGTGGACCTGGTGGCGCCGGTGGGGGCGGGCGCGATCGTCCCGGGGGTGGTGGCGGCGGCTGGCGGCGATAGCACTCGGAGGGGGACTTCGTCCCCCTTCCGACGGTCGAAAAAGAGCGGGCCATTCGGCCCGCTCTTTTCACCCTGCCTCCCCCTAGCAACACGATTGCGCGGGCGAAGCCCGCGCTCGAACCCCGCCACTTAGTAACCAGCGCATTGTCAGATAGGGACGAGTCCACGCGGTTGCGAAAACGCGGCGCTGATCCTGCTCTTCAGTCTCGTGGCGAGCGGACAGATCAAGTTGCGCAAGATCGATGACTGGCAGAAGATCGCCGCGGTGCTGATGATCCGCGCTGCGCTCGCAGTCGCCCTCGCCGTCGGCATCCTCGCCGCGCCACTCACCGCCGGGGCGCAGCCGGCGGGAAAGGTGTTCCGAATCGGTGTTCTGGGGGCCGGTTCCCCTGAACTCTTGCGGCAAAGCCTCCGTGAACTGGGGTACGTCGAAGGGCTGAACCTTGCCCTCGAGTGGCGCGGTGCAGAAGGGAAGACGGAGCGGTTCGATGCCCTTGCGGCCGAACTTGTGCGCCTCAAGGTTAACGTGATCGTCGCGATCGCGCCCGCGGCTACCTTTGCCGCCAAGAGGTCGACGGCGTCGATCCCGATCGTCATGGTGAACACTCCCGATCCGGTTCAGCTGGGCCTTGTCGTCAGCCTCGGGCGACCGGGCGGGAACGTCACTGGCACCACCACCCTGAGTGCGGACTTGAGCATCAAACAGCTCGAACTCCTTAAGGAGGCGGTTCCTCGAGCCGCGCGAATCGCCGTCTTGTGGAATCCCAGTAATCCGTGGCATCCGCTCGCCTTGAAGGGTGCCGAGGCTGCCGCCCGATCGTTAGCGGTACAGCTTCAAATCGTGGCGGTTCGAGGTCCCGAGGAGTTGGACAATGCGTTCGCGGCAATGACTAGGGAACGGGCCGGGGCCGTCCTGGTCCTGGCAGACCCGATGACTTTTTTTCATCGAACCCGACTTGCAGACCTCGCGGCCAAACGCCGTCTGCCCGCCATGTACGGCGGGTCGAGGGGATATATAGACGCCGGTGGCCTTATGTACTACTGGGCACATCAAGCGGATCTCTACCGGCGCGTCGGGAGCTACGTGGACCGGATTCTCAAGGGCGCGAAGCCCGGGGAGTTGCCCATCGAGCAGCCGACGAGGTTTGAACTCGTCATCAACCTCAAGACCGCCAAGGCCCTCGGGCTGACGATCCCGCAGTCTCTCCTGTTGCGCGCGGATCAGGTGATCGAGTGACTCGAAGAGGAATCTAGAACAACGCGAGCTGAGCGCTCCCCGGGTCCTCGTCGCCCGTGTATGGATAGAGCCCGGGGCGGTCCGCGAACGTTTTGAAACGCTGCCAGATGTCGATGACTTTCGACTGGTAGTAGTCCACGTTCTCGTCCGGGTGTGCACCGTCCCAGTCGGCCGCGAGGCGCGCGTACTCGTGCACGGTGACGGAGGCACTCCTCCCGACCACGTAATACGAGATCTGATCGCCACCCGCCCACGTGCGGTTCGACGCCAGCGCTACTTCGTACGCCGCGGACGGCGAGCGTCCCGTCGTGAGCTGCGCGCGATACTGATCGAGCGAGTCCTGCAACGTT
>JBGOTH010000468.1:0-3432 GCA_041476345.1 Methylomirabilia bacterium | reverse complement strand
TATGGTGGTGATCCGCGGGCGGCTGGCGCCGGAGGTGGGCGCCTTGCTCCTCCGGGCGCTCGAGGCCGCCCGCGAGATGCTGTACCAGCGGAGCCGCTCCGAGGCGCGCCCAACGGACTCGGCGCAGGATGTGCCGACGATGGAGCAGCAGCGGGCGGACGCGCTGGCGCTCATCGCGGAGACGGCGCTCCATCATGGGATCGATCCGGGCGCGCCCGGAGAGCGCTATCAGGTTGTGGTCCACGTCGATGCCGCGGTCCTCGCCGATGCGGATCAGAGTGGAGAATCCGCCCTCGAGGATGGCGTGCGCGTTCCCGCGGGAACGTCTCAGCGCCTGGCGTGCGACGCGAGCCGGGTCGTCATGCGACATGACGCGGACGGGCACGTGGTCGAAGTCGGCGCCCGTACCCGGACCATCCCGCCGGCGTTGCGGCGCGCGCTCCAGCACCGGGATCGCGGCTGCCGCTTCCCGGGCTGCGGCTTACGGTTCGGCGAGGGGCATCACGTCCGTCATTGGGCGGCCGGCGGCCAGACGACGCTCTCGAATCTCGCGCTGCTCTGCCGGCGGCATCACCGCAGCGTGCACGAAGAGGGCTATCAGGTCGCCCGACAGCCCGACGGCGCGCTGGAGTTCCGTCGGCCGGACGGGCGAGTGCTGCCTGACGTGCCACCTGTCGCGGAGGTGCCCGCCGATCCGGTTCACGCTCTTCGGGCCACGAACGTCGGGCACGGAGTCCATATCGACGCGCTGACGGCGTGCGCTGGGTGGCTCGGAGAACGCCTGAATGTGGGCTGGGCGATCGATGTCCTGCATCCTCGGGCCAACCCTTCGCAGCAGCGCGCCCTGGCGAGAGATAGGAAGCGGTAGCCGTCACCGGCGCGTCTTCGCCGCGCGCAACGCCGGCTCGGCCGCTTCGCGGAACCACGGCGGCAGCAGGGGGCGGTAGCGCTGCATGAAGCGTGCGAACTGCCCGTCGAGGATGTACGTGATGCCGTGATCGCCCGCGTGGCGGCAGGAGCGGCCGTACGCCTGCACGAGCGCCTTTGCCGTTTCGAGCGCGTACCAGCGCGGATCGCGCGCCTGGCGCGCCGCCGTCCACGGATCGCCGAGATCCGGGTACGGCATCTTAGTGATGATCTGGAAGCGCAGGAAGTCGTCGGGCAGGTCGACGCCCTCGCGGAGCGACGGCGAGAGCAGCACGGTCGGCAACGGTGAGACACGGTGATGCTCGAGCGCGCGCCCCTTGGCGTCCGACGATTCCACGAAGATCACCCGGCGGTGCTGCGCGGGCGCGTGCTCCGCGAGGTACGCGGAGAGCCGGCGCGCCGCGGCGTACGAGGCGGCGTGGACCAGGCCTTTCTCCGCCTGGTGATGCGCGAGGATGCCGGCGACGTTGCCGAACAGCACGGGCTCGAGCTCGCCGAGCGTGGCCTTCGACAGCGCGCCCACGGAGCGATATTCGATGGGCCGCCGCTCGACGGGAAACGGCGACGCGCTTGCGAAGGAGCGCAGCGCGTCCGGCTCGAGGCCGAAATATCCGGCGATGATCTCGCGGCGGCCCATGAAGGCGGAGGACAGCACGACCACCTCGGCGGCGTCCCACAGGAGGCTCGCCGCCATCGCGCTCACCGTGAGCGGGACGAGCTCGAGGGTGGCGGCGGCATCCGCGGGATAGCGGACGATCCACTCGGTGTCTTCGGCGTCGACGAAGAAGTGCAGGCGCGCGACTGCGCCCTCGAGCAGATCGTGCTGCTCGAGGAGCTCCCGCTCCTCCGCGGTCAGCGGGTAGGTGAGGAGGTCGTCGTCGCCGAGCGCGGGCGGCCTGAGGCTCTCGAGCCGCCGGTCGATCAGCGTGAGCTCGGCGTCGAGCCGCGTCACGTGGTCTTCGAGCAGGATGCGGTACTCCCCCGCGGACGCCAGATGCGGCAGCACTCCGCCGAACCACGCCTTCATCTGGTCGGGCGCGAAGCTCACCGTGAACACCCGCACGAGCTGGGCTTCCAGATTGTGGGCTTCGTCGATGACGAGGAGCTTCCGGCGCCGCAGCTGCTCGCGCTGCCATTGGCGCAGGGTGAGAAAATACGCCGTGTTCGTGCAGAAGATCGGCCCGTTGAGCGCGGCGAGCTTGGCGCGCGCGTAGGGGCACCGGCACATCGGGCTGCGCGGGCGGCGGCAGAGCCCTTGTGACGTGGTGACGCGGGCCGGCGGCGGATAGCGCTCGCACAGGTAGTTCTCGCGGCCTTTCACGAGCTGGAGTGCGTCGCCGAACTCGCGCTCGTACTGATCCTGCAGGAGCTTCTGGGAGGTCAGCAGGTAGGCATCCGCGCTCCAGCGCGCGAGCGTCATCGCGATGTGGCTCTTGCCGACGCCCGGCGGCGCCTCGATCACGAAGATCCGCGTCGTCTCGCCGTCGCCCCCCTCGGCGAGGG
This sequence comes from Methylomirabilia bacterium, assembly GCA_041476345.1. GTDB lineage: Bacteria > Methylomirabilota > Methylomirabilia > Rokubacteriales > CSP1-6 > VGLJ01. The sequence continues at coordinate 1,002 of JBGOTH010000468.1, read as the reverse complement.
CCGCGCCGAGCTCGTCCAGCAGGCGCACCTGTTCGGGGCGAGGGATCGCGCCGTCCGGGAAATGCGCGAGAAGATCGGTCGTCAACGCGGTCAGTCGTATCATGGCGACGTGGCTGGGCGTCGTCCGATCTTCGAGTTCTCCGCGGGCGGCCTCGTCTTCGACGACGAGGGCCGCATCCTCCTCATCCGCGCGCGCGATCTCCGCAACCGGCCGGTATGGACGCTGCCGAAAGGGACGCTGAATCCCGGAGAGACCAGCGCGGACGCCGCCGTGCGCGAGGTGCGCGAGGAGACGGGATGGCGGTGCGAGCGCGTGCGCGAGCTGGAGGCGGTGACCTACTGGTTCCAGCGCGACGGCGCGCGCGTCCGCAAGACCGTGCGCTGGTTCCTCATGCGGCCGCTCGAAAAAGAAGGCGAGCACGACCACGAGGTCGACGAGGTCGCGTGGGCGGAGCGCGCGGATGCGCTCTCCCGTTTCCGCTACGACTCCGACCGCCGCCTCCTGACGACGACGCTCGCCTCGTCCTAAACGCGTGTCGTGCCCCGCGCGCCATCGGGGTGGGCGCGTGAGCGTGAGAGAGTGGCCCGCGCCCCCTCTGACCCCCGAGCCGTCGCCCGCGATTCGCCGACACGCTATTTCCATCTCGATGTTTTATCCGATCACATCGTTTGGTCGGGGACGGGTCAACCGGGGGCGCAGGCCACTCCCTCACACTCACGCGCCCACCCCGGCAATCCGCGGCGTAGAACGCGCGTCTCGCCCGCGGCTCCAACCGCGACGACGCCCGCCGTCGCGCCAGCAGCGCATCGCCACGCAGTCGTCAGGGTCGAGGCCTCGATCTGCTGAAAATCGGATGTTGGAGCTAGTCTTGCGAGCGGGGCGTGGGGTGGGCGCCCTCTGCCCCCGGGTGACCCGTCCCCGACCCAACCCGAAAATCGGCAACCAGCTGAGATGGAAACTGCGTGCGGCGAATCGCGGGCGACGGCTCGGGGGTCAGAGGG
>JBGOTH010000467.1:0-3436 GCA_041476345.1 Methylomirabilia bacterium | reverse complement strand
CTTCGAGCTCACCTCCACGATCGACGTCTCCGTGAAGTCCCTCGTCGTGATCGTCGCGGCCCTGCTCATGCTGTGGGCGCTCCACGTGCTCGTGAACCGGACGAAGATCGGCACCGCGATGCGGGCGGTGGCGGAGGATCAAGCGGCGGCGAGCCTGATGGGGATCAACGTCAACCGGATCATCTCGCTGACGTTCGTCATCGGCGGCGCCATGGGCGGCGCCGCCGGCGTGCTCTTCGGCGTGCAATACGGGTTGATCAATCCGTACACCGGGTTCATTCCGGGCCTGAAGGCGTTCACGGCCGCGGTGCTCGGCGGCATCGGCAACATTCCGGGCGCGATGGTCGGCGGGCTCGTGCTCGGTCTCCTCGAAGCGTTCGCCGCCTCCTATCTTTCGCTGCTCACGGGCGGCGCGTTCGGCGCGGAGTACAAGGACATCTTCGCGTTCTCGATCCTGATCCTCATCCTCATCTTCCGGCCGAAGGGCCTGCTCGGCGAAGTGGTGCGGGAGCGCGCGTGATCAAGCGACCCGTCATCGCCATTCCGCTGGCGGTCGTCCTGCTCGTCGTCTCCGGCTGGGCCGTGGCCGCGTTCCCGCGCTCGATCCTGGCGTTCCTCCTCTTCCAGGGCTCGATCCTCTTCATCTACCTCGCCGCGATGCCGGGCTGGCTCCGCGGCGCGCTCCTCGCGGTGGCGCTGCTCGTGATGATGCCGATCATCGGCGCGCACAACGTCTACTACCTGGAGATCGCGACGCAGGTCGGCATCTTCGCGGCGCTGGCGCTCGGCCTCAACATCGTCGTCGGGCTCGCCGGCCTGCTGGACCTCGGCTACGTCGCCTTCTTCGCGGTGGGCGCGTACTCCTGGGCGATCTTCGGCTCGCCGCAGGCCAACCTGATCTTCGGAGGCGGCTTCCCGCTCGCGCCGGGATGGTTCTTCGCCTTCCTCTTCGTCGGCCTCGCCGTCGCCGCGCTCGCCGGCGTCCTCCTCGGGTTGCCGGTGCTCCGCCTGCGCGGCGACTACCTCGCGATCGTGACGCTCGGCTTCGGGGAAGTGATCCGCGTGCTCGCGAACAACCTCGACAAGCCGATCAACTTCACCAACGGCCCGAAGGGCATCACGCCGATCGGGCGCCCGCCCGTGCCCTTCGGGATGCCGTACGCGGAGTTCTCGTATCTCCTCGTCCTGGTGATCGTGCTGGTCATCGTGGTCGTGAACCGCCGGCTCGAGGACTCGCACATCGGCCGCGCCTGGGAGGCGATCCGCGAGGACGAAGTGGCCGCGCAGGCGATGGGCGTGCCGCTCGTCCGCGCGAAGCTCCTCGCGTTCGCGTGCGGGGCGTCGTTCGCCGGCGTGATGGGCGTGGTCTTCGCCGCCAAGCAGCTGTTCATCAACCCGGAGTCCTTCACCTTCCTCGAGTCGATCGGCGTGCTCGCCATGGTGATCCTCGGCGGCATGGGCTCCATCCCGGGCGCCATCCTCGGCGCGACCGTCGTCACCGTGCTAAATCTACAAGTGCTCAAAGGGTTCAGCCTCTGGCTCAACGAGCTGAAGAACGCGGGCGTCGTCGTCCTTGGCTATCCCCTGGCGGACCTGCCGACACAGCTCGAGCCCGCGAAGTACGAGCGCATGATCTTCGGAATCATCCTCGTGCTGATGACGATCTACCGCCCCCAGGGCTTCCTCCCCGCAAAGCGCCGACGGCGCGATCTCAAATGACCGTCCTGTTCGAAGCGCGCGGCATCACGAAGCGCTTCGGAGGGCTGACGGCCGTCAAGGACGTCGATTTCAGCCTCACGAGCGGCATCGCGGCGATCATCGGTCCCAACGGCGCGGGCAAGACGACGCTGTTCAACGTCTTCACGGGGCTCTACACGCCGGACGGGGGCGACGTGACGCTCGCGGACCAGTCGCTCGTCGGCCGCCGGCCGGACGAGATCACCGCCCTCGGCGTGTGCCGCACCTTCCAGAACATCCGGCTCTTCAAGACGATGACGGCGATCGAAAACGTGCTCGTCGGCATGCACGCGCGAGTCCGTCTGCACCTATGGGACGTGCTCGCGCGTGGCCGGCGTTTCCACGATGCGGAACGCGAGGCGTGGCAGCGCGCGCGCGCGCTGCTCGAGCGCGTGGGGCTTGGCGGCCATCTCCACACCGAAGCGCGTCACCTGCCCTATGGCGATCAGCGCCGGCTCGAAGTTGCGCGCGCGCTCGCCTCGTCGCCCCGGCTGCTGCTCCTCGACGAGCCGACGGCGGGGATGACAGGCGCCGAGGCGCGCACGCTCATGGGCCTCCTGCGGGGGCTCGTGGCGGACTTCGGGCTCGCCATCATTCTCATCGAGCACAACATGCGCGTGGTCATGGAGGTCTCGGACCGCGTCACCGTGCTCGACCACGGCGAGAAGATCGCGGAGGGGACGCCGCGCGAGGTCCAGACCGACGCGCGCGTGATCGAGGCCTACCTCGGCCGGCGGGGAGCCACGCATGCTGCGCCTTGACGACGTCCACGTCGCGTACGGCGAGATCCCCGCGCTCAAGGGCGTCGCGCTGGACGTGCGGCAGGGCGAGATCGTCGCGCTGCTCGGCAACAACGGCGCCGGCAAGACGACGACGCTGCGCACGATCTCGGGGCTGCTCGTGCCGTCGCGCGGCGTGCTCACGCTCGACGGCGCCCCGCTCGGCGGCGTCGCGCCGCACGACGTGGTCCGCCGCGGAATCGCGCACGTGCCGGAAGGGCGCCGCATCTTCAACCGCCTCACGGTGCACGAGAATTTGCTGATGGGGGCCTACATCCGGCACGACGTCGCCGCGATCGCCAGGGACCTCGAGCGCGTGTTCGCGCTCTTTCCCCGGCTCTCGGAGCGGGTCGCGCAAACCGCGGGGACGCTGTCCGGCGGTGAGCAGCAGATGCTCGCGATCGGGCGCGCGCTCATGGCGCGGCCGCGCCTGCTCCTGCTCGACGAGCCGAGCATGGGCCTCGCCCCCGTGCTGGTGGAGCAGATCTTCGACACCGTGCGTGACATCAACCGGCAGGGCACGACCATTCTGCTCGTCGAGCAGAACGCGGCCATGGCGCTCGCCGTCGCGCAGCGCGGCTACGTCATCGAGACGGGCGCCATCGTGCTGAGCGGCACGGCGGCGGAGCTGGCCGACAACCCCGAGGTGCGCCGCGCGTACCTGGGCGAATGAACGAACCTTCAAAGGAGACGACATGATCGGTCAGGGCGTGCTGTTCGACGACTACACGATCGGGGCGACGTACACGACGCTGGGACGCACGGTATCCGAGACCGACATCGTGAACTTCGTGAACCTCGGCGGCTTCACGGAGCCGCTCTTCATGGACATGGAATACGTGGCGAAGGAGTCGGTGTTCGGCCGGCGGGCGGCGCCCGGCGTCATGACGTTCGCGCTCTCCGAGGGCCTCTGCATGCAG
>JBGOTH010000466.1:0-3439 GCA_041476345.1 Methylomirabilia bacterium | reverse complement strand
CGGCGTCGTCGGTGCCAAGCGCGGCAGCCTGCAAGTCATGGTGGGCGGCGAGGAAGGCGTCTACAGCGAAGTGAAGGGCGTGCTGGGCGCCATCGGCAATAACGTGGGCTACATGGGCGCGATCGGCTCGGGCTGCATCGCGAAGCTCGTGCACAACATGATCAGCATCCTGTCGCGCTCGCTCATCGCGGAGGGTTTCACGCTCGGCGTAAAGGCGGGCGTGAAGCCGGAGGCGCTGCTGGAGGCGATCCGCGGCGCGTCGTACGGGCAGGGCCTGATCCTCTCGCACATGATTCCGGACGTGGTCTTCAAGGGAGAGTTCGACACCGTGCGCTTCGCGCTGAAGCTGGCGCGCAAGGACGTCGGCCTCGCGACCGCGCTCGCGCGGGAGTACGACGTGCCGATGCCGATGGCCGCCGCCGGCGAGCAGATCGTGATCGAGGCGATGGCGCGCGGCTGGGGCGAGCGCGATTCGACGTCGCCGTGGCAGCTCCAGGAAGAGAAAGCCGGCGTGAAGATCCGGGCGACGAAATGAGGATCGGGGTCTCGCTCACGAGCGGCTTCACGACTCCCGATCCGCGCGTCGGCGCGCAGTGGATGATCGAGCGCGCTGCCGCTGCGCACCGCGCCGGCCTCGACTCGCTGTTCGTCGGCGACCATCACGCGACACCGGGCGCGTACTACCAGAACGTGCCGATGCTCGCGCGCTGCCTCGCCGAGTGGGGCGCGGCACCGTTCGGCGCGCTGTTCCTGCTCCCGCTCTGGAATCCGGTGCTGCTCGCCGAGCAGGTGGGAACGCTCGCCGCGCTCGCGCCCGGCCGCTTCATTCTGCAGACCGGGCTCGGTGAGGGCGAGGATCAGTTCGCGGCGATGGGCGCCCGGGTCAAGGCCCGGGTCTCCGCGTTCGAAGAATCGATCGACGCGGTGCGCCGCCTGCTACGCGGCGAGGTCGTGTCGTCGTCCGGACGCTTTCAGTTCCGGGACGGTCGTGTCACGCCGCGGCCGACGGAGCCGGTCGAGTTCTGGATCGGCGGCACGGCGGAGCCCGCAATCGACCGTGCCGCGCGCGTGGGTGACGCGTGGCTCGCCGCGCCGGGGCTCACGCCGAAGCAAGCCGGCGCGCTCGTCACCTACTACCAGGATCGGTGTCGTGCGCACGGCAAGACGCCGGCGGCCATCGCGATCCGGCGCGACATCTACGTCGGCGAGAGCGACGCCGAGGCGGACGCGGTAGCCGGGACGCGCGTGCGCGCCGGCTACCGTGGTTTTTCACCCGACGCGCCCGTCTATGGCTCCGTCGCCACGGTCGCGGCGAAATTCAAGGCGCTCGCGGCGATGGGCTACACCGACGTGATCATCCGCCACCTCGTCGACGATCAGCCGAACGTGCTGGCGTCGTACGCGCGGCTGGCGGAAGTCCGCAAGGCGGTAGCAGGCGCCTGAGCGCATGGTTCCATAGGAGGGTTGCCAATGGCTGGAGCCGATCGTATCGCCTACTTCAACGGTCGTTACGTCCCCGAGCGCGAGGTGCTCGTTCCGTTCCGCGATCGCGGGTTCAAGTACGGTGACGCCGTGTTCGACACGACGCGCACGTTCGGACACCGCGTCTTCAAGCTCGCGGAACATGTCGAGCGACTGTACCGGTCGCTCCGCTATCTCCGCATCGACCCGGGTTTGACGCAGGACGCGATGGTCGAGATCAGCGGAGAAGTCGTGCGGCGCAACCTGCCGCTGCTGGAGCCGGACGAAGACTACTGGGTGACCCAGCGCGTGTCGCGAGGCCTCGATCCCTCGGCGCGCGCGATCTGGCCTCAGGAAGGCGCGACCGTGATCGTGGAGTGTGTGCCGCTGCCGCTCCGCGAGCGGGCGACGCTCTATCGCGACGGCATCCGCGTGATGACGCCGTCGGTGCGGCGGACGCCGCCCGAATCACTGTCGCCGCGCGTGAAGACCCACAACTATCTGAACCTGATCGCCGGCGGCCTGGAGGTAAATGCGCAGGATCCGGGCGCATGGGCCGTGCTCCTCGACACGTCTGGCAATCTCGCGGAGGGACTGGGCAGCAACATCTTCCTCGTGCAGAAAGGTCAGCTGCTCACGCCGCGCGAGCAGGCGGTGCTGTCGGGGATCAGCCGCGAGACGGTGATCGACCTCGCGCGCGAGGCGGGCCGTGAGGTCGTCGAAAAGGACATCGACTTGTACGACGCGTACAACGCCGACGAAGCGTTCCTGACGTCGACGAGCCTCTGCATCTGTCCGATCGCGAGCGTGAACGGAGCGAAGATCGGCGGTGCCGTACCGGGGCCGGTGACACGGCAGCTCACCGAAGCCTACTGCCGCTTCGTCGATTTCGACTTCATCGGGCAGTACCTGAAGCGCCTGTCGTGAGCTTCGCGCTCGACGGCGTGCGCGTGCTCGAGCTCGCGCGGTTCCAGGCGGGGCCGCGCGGCGGCATGATCATGTCCGACCTCGGCGCCGAGGTCATCAAGATCGAAGCGATCGGCGGAGAGGAGACGCGCAAGCACCCGCCGATGGTGCGCGGGCAGAGCGTCTATTTCACCGTGTACAACCGCGGTAAGAAGAGCATCTGCGTCGATCTGCGCAAGCCGGAAGGCAAGGACGTCTTCGCCGCGCTCGTGAAGAAGTCGGACGTCGTCCTCGAGAACTTCCGCCCCGGCGTGATGAAGGCGATGGGCTTCGAGTACGAGAAGCTCCGCGCGTTGAACAAGGGCATCATCCTCGTGTCGGTCTCCGGCTTCGGTCAGTACGGTCCGTACACGGAACGCCCGGCCTTCGATTCGCTCGGTCAGGCGATGAGCGGGCTCATGACGCTGACGGGCCAGCAGGAGGGGAAACCGATCGGCACCGCGACGTCGGTCGCGGATCGCTACACGGCGCTGCACGCCACGATCGGCACGCTTGCCGCGCTCCGTCATCGCGATCGCACGGGCGAAGGGCAGCTCGTGGACGTGTGCCTGCTCGATTCCGCACTGACGATGGTCGAGATCCCGACGTCGTACTACCTCGCGACGGGGCAGGAGGGCGGCGAGGGCGGCCGCCCGCCGTACAAGACGAAGGACGGCTACGTGGTCATCGCGGCGGCGGGGCGCCACATGGCATCAGCGCTGATGAAGATCGTCGGCGGGCCGGACGACGACACGCCGCTCGCGGGCAGCTCACCAGCCGCGGAGCGCCGCGCGAAGATCGACGCGTGGTGCGTGACTCACACGAGCGACGACGCGTGCGCCGCGCTGCAGGCAGCGGGCATTCCGTCGGCGCCGGTGCGCACGATCCCCGAAGTCGCGAAGGACCCGCACCTCTGGGAGCGCGAGATGCTCGTGAAGGTGGACGACGCGGTGGCGGGCGAGATGTACGTGCCCGGCGTGACGGTGAAGATGTCGAGGACGCCGGGTCGCGTCGGTCCGGTGCCGACGCCCGG
>JBGOTH010000465.1:0-3450 GCA_041476345.1 Methylomirabilia bacterium | reverse complement strand
GGCGACGCCCATCCACCTGTCCACGACGTTCGAGCGGGATGCCGACGGCAGCTATCCGCGCCACCACCTCTACGCGCGCAACGGCAACCCGACGCGGGATGCGCTCGAGGTCTGCCTCACGGCGCTCGAGGGTGGCGCTGCCGCGGCCGCGTTCGCGTCGGGATCGGCGGCCACCGCCGCCGTGTTCCAGGCGCTGGCGCCGGGCGACCACGTCGTGGCACCGCACGACGCGTATCACGGCACCGGCCGCCTGCTGCGCGAGACGTTCGCGCGCTGGGGCCTCGAGGCGAGCTTCGTCGACATGACCGATCTCGGCGAGGTCGAGCGCGCCCTCCGCCCCACCACGCGCTTAGTCTGGGTCGAGAGCCCGTCGAACCCGATGTGGAAGGTGAGCGACATCGAAGCCCTCGTCGCGCTCGCGCACCGGGTGTCCGCGCGGTGCGTCTGCGACAACACCGTCGCGACGCCCGTCGGGCAATCGCCGTTCGCGCTCGGCGCCGATCTCATCGTGCACGCCACGACCAAATACCTCGGCGGCCATGGCGACCTGATGGGCGGAGCGGTGGTGACGCGCGCGGAGGACGACTTCTTCGCGCGGGTGCGCGGCGTGCAGGCCTCAGGCGGCGGCGTGCCGTCACCGTTCGACTGCTGGCTCGTGCTGCGCGGCATCCAGTCGCTGCCGTGGCGGGTGCGCGCGCACTCGGAGAACGCGATGACGCTGGCCACCTGGCTCGCGAGCCATCGCCGGGTCGAGGTCGTGCACTACCCGGGGCTGGCGAGCCATCGCGCGCATGCCCTGGCCGCGAAGCAGATGCGCTGCTTCAGTGGGATGCTGTCGTTCCAGGTGCGTGGCGGACGCGAGGACGCGATGGGAGTCGCCGCGAAGCTGAAGGTGTTCACGCGTGCCACGAGCTTCGGCGGCACCGACAGTCTGGTCGAGCATCGCGCGTCGATCGAAGGCCCGGGAACGCGCACGCCCGAGAACCTGCTCCGCGTGTCCGTCGGGCTGGAGCACGCCGATGACCTCATCGCAGACCTGGAGGAGGCGCTGTCGTGAGCCTCGCGGGGCGCACCGCGCTGGTCACGGGCGCCGCGCGCGGAATCGGGCTCGCGATCACCGAGCGGCTGGTCGCGGACGGCGCCCGCGTCGTCCTCGCCGATCTCGACGGCGCCGCGGCGAAGTCGGCCGCCGAACGGCTGGGGGAGAGCGTCATGGCGCTCGTCGCGGATGTCACGCGCGCCGACCACGTCGAGCATATCGTCGCGGCGCCGATCGAGCGCTGGGGCCGGCTCGACATCGTGGTGAACAACGCCGGGATCACGGGCCGATCGTTCCCGGTCCACGAGCTCACCGACGACGACTGGCACAGGGTCATCGCGTGCGACCTCACCAGCGTCTTCCTCGTCTGCCGTGCCGCCGTGCGACACATGCTGACGGCGGGCGGCGGACGCATCGTCAACATCGCCTCCATCGCCGGCAAGGAGGGCAACGCGACGCTCGTGCCGTATTCCAGCGCCAAGGCCGGCGTGATCGGGCTCACGAAGGCGCTCGCGAAGGAAGTCGCGACGAAGAACATCTTCGTCAACGCGGTGGCACCGGCCGTCATCCGGACCGGGCTGCTAGAGCAGATGGAGCCGACCACCGTCGACGCGCTGGTGGCAAAGATCCCGATGGGGCGCGTGGGGAAGCCGGAAGAAGTCGCGGCGCTCGTCGCCTGGCTCGCATCCGACGAGTGCTCGTTCTCGACGGGCGCCGTCTACGACCTGTCCGGCGGCCGCGCGACGTACTAGCCAGCGCGCCATGTCATGCGGGGACTCCGTCCCTGGTGGTCAGTTACAATCCGGGTGAGCCATCACGCATGAACATTCTCGTCGTCGACGATGAAGCGACCATCCGCGACCTCTGCTGCCAAGCCCTGTCTCTCGCCGGTTATCACGTCTCGACGGCGGAATCCGGAGAGGAGGCGGTGGAACGCTTGGGCGAAGACTGGGACATCATCGTCACCGATCTCATGATGCCGGGCGCCGTGGACGGGAACGAGCTGGTACGTCGCACGCGGGCGCTCGGGAGCGCGGATGTCCTGATCATGACGGCGCACCCCGACATGGATACCGCCATCCAGGCGGTCAGGGGTGGCGCCTTCGATTACCTGCTCAAGCCCTTCTCCCTGGATACGCTCCTGACCGCGGTGCAACGGTGCGTCGAAAAACGGCAGCTGTCCCGGGAGCTGGCCCGCGAGAAGGCGCTGCGCGCCGAGCTGGATCGGGCCTATACCAGCCTGGCCCGGATGGAGAAAGTGCGCGAAACCTTCGGCCAGTTCGTCACGCCGGAGGTGGCCGAGTATGTCCTGGCCCACCCGAATGATTTCTGGAAGCGGGGCGAGCGCAAGGTGGTGACGATCCTGTTCGCCGACGTGCGTGGCTTCTCATCCTTCGCAGCAGGAATTCAACCGGAGGAAGCCGTCTCGGCCCTGAACGATATATTCGCCCGCGTGATCGACGCGATCCACCGGGAGGGCGGGGTTCTCAACAAGTTCCTCGGTGATGGCCTGATGGCCTTGTTCGGCGCGCCGGTGCCGAGCGGGGATCATGTCTGTGCGGCGGCGCGGGCGGCCCTGCGGGCCAGAGACGCGGTCGAGGAACTGTCCGAGTCACGGCGCACGATGGGATCGGAACCGCTGCGAATCGGTATCGGGATCAATACCGGCGAGGTGGTGGCCGGCTGCGTGGGTACACGGAACCGGGCGGAGTACAGCGTCATCGGCCACGCGGTGAACTTGGCGGCCCGCCTGGAAGAGGCGTCGGTGCCGGGTCAGATCCTCGTGGGTCCGGAGACCTGCAAGGTCCTCCGCGTGGCGTTCGAGCTCGGCGCAACGACGACCATGAAATTGGCCGGGCTCCCTGATCCTGTCCTCGTGGCTGCGTTGATCGGCGAAGGGAGGGCCGCAGACTCATGAGAGTACGTTTCTGGGGAACGAGAGGGTCGATCGCCACCCCCGGACCCGGCACGAACCACTTCGGCGGCAATACCTCCTGCGTCGAGCTGACCACGGCCAACGGCGACCTTCTGATTTTTGACTGCGGCACCGGCGCGCACCGGCTGGCTGCCGAGCTGATGGCCCAAGGCAAGAAACCCATTCACGCGAATATTCTCCTCGGACATACGCACTGGGATCACATTCAAGGCTTTCCGTTCTTCAGCCCGGCCTTCGTCAAAGGGAACTCCGCCGCGATCTACGGCCCGGAAGGCAGCCGCGGCTCGCTGCATGACGTGCTGGCCGGCCAGATGGAGTTCACCTACTTCCCCATCGAGTTGAGCCAGCTGCCGGCCGCGATCACCTACCACGACCTGACCGAGGGCATCCACACGATCGGCGGCGCGCGGGTCGCGACGCAATTTCTCAATCACCCGGCCATGACGGTGGGCTACCGAGTCGAAGCCGACGGCGT
>JBGOTH010000464.1:0-3451 GCA_041476345.1 Methylomirabilia bacterium | reverse complement strand
GCGTCTACTTCTGGCCCCTGGCCGCCCACGTGATCGGTACGCTGGCGATCGGCTTCGGGTGGGTCATCCCCGGCAGCTGCATCGCGGGCGCCAACGCGCTGACGGTGGGCTTCGCCGTCTCCGTCGTCAGCACGTGCGTCGTCTACTGGGTCGGGATCCGTCAGGCCGTTCGCGACCGCCCCTGATCGACAACTCCCCTCGCCGTCATGGTCGGTCGCGCAGCGCTTTCCGGTTGATCTTGCCGGCCGGCGTCTTCGGCAACCCGTCGACGACTTCGATCGCGCGCGGATACTCGTGGCGGCTCAGCCGCGCCTGCACGTGGGCCATCAGCTCCGCGTCGAACGCGGGACCCTGGCGCCGCGCGACGACGTAGGCCTTGGGGATCTGGCCCCGCAGCGGATCCGGCACGCCGACCACCGCCGCCTCGACCACATCGGGATGCGTGAGAAGCGCGCCTTCGATCTCGCGCGCGCTCATCGTCCAGCCGGCCGAGATGATCACGTCGTCGGAGCGGCCGGCGTGATGGATGTAGCCGTCCGCGTCCATGCGTCCGCGGTCCTTCACGCGGAACCACTCCCCGCGCCGCTTCACGGCGATCTCGCCGAGCTGATTCGGCGGCAGGGGCGCGCCGTCGTCGCCGAGGACCGCGACCTCCCAGCCCGGCGCCGCCTTGCCGAGCGCACCGGCGCGCGGCTCGAAGTCTTCGAAGCCGGGGTAGCTCGCCACGATCACGCCCACCTCGGTGCTGCCGTACATGCTGCAGGGTGCGTGTCCGAACCGCCGCGCGACGAACGCCCACGTACGCTCGTCCATCGGCTCCCCGGTGAACGACAGCTTCTCCAGCGCGAGGCCCGCGCCGACACCCGCCTCGCGGAGCATCCGATAGACCGTCGGCGCGGCGGCGAAGTTCGTCACGCGAAAGGCGGCGAGCGCTTCCCCCACGCGAGTCGCGTCGAATTTCCCGGAGTACGCGCCGGCGGCGATGCCGAGCGCGAGCGGCGCGATGGTGCCGTGCCAGAGGCCGTGACCCCACGCCGGTGACGACGGACAGAAATAGCGGTCACCCGGCTTGAGCCCCACCCCGTAGAGTGCTCCGACCATGAGCGTCACCACCGAGCGGTGCGTGTGCCGCACGGCCTCCGGCAGCTCGCGCGTCGTGCCCGACGTGTACTGGAAGACCGCGAGGTCGTCCGGCGTGGTCGCGGGCGCGTAGCGATCGGGCTGTTCCGTCCACCGCGCCTCGAAGCGATCGTCGATCGCGACGACGCGGATGGATGGAAAGCGCTCGCGCCATCGCTCCGCGTCGCGGGCGACGAGGAGCAGGCGCGGCATGCAGTCATCCAGCCTGAGCGCGAGCGCGTCCGGGCCGAACAGCGTGAAGAGCGGCACCGCGATCGCGCCACGCTTGACGGTGCCGAAGACGGCGCCGTAGAACGCGAGCGACGGCTCCAGCATGATCGCCACGCGGTCGCCGCGCGCGATCCCGTCCGTCTCCAGCAGGTTGGCGAAGCGCGACGACCACGCGGACAGCTCGGCGAAGGTGTGCTCGGTCCGACGGCCGTCCGCGAACTGGATGCGGAGCGCCGTCCCGGCGCCCGGATGCCGATCGACGCACTCGTGGGCGAGGTTGAGGTGTTGCCGGTCGCCGTCGACGAGATCCCAGAGCGCGCTCCAGCGAAAGTCACGGATCGCGTCGTGATACCGCGTCTGGCGAAGGAGATCGTGGCCGCTCGGCGCCATGGCGCCTTCGACTATACTTCGGGCGCCATGACAACCGTCTTGACCGGTATCCGGGTGCTGGACTTCGGGCGTTACATCGCGGGGCCGTACTGCGCGGCACTCCTGGCGGATCTCGGCGCCGACGTCATCCGCATCGAGCGGATCGGCGGCGGGGAGGACCGGTGGGTCGCGCCCGTGGCGGACGACGGGGTCGGCGCGCTCTATCTCACCATGAATCGCAACAAGCGCGCGATGACGCTCAACCCGTCGTCGCCGGACGGGCGCGAGATCGTGAAGAAGCTGGTCGCGACCGCGGATGTCGTCGTCGCCAACCTGCCGCCCGAAGTCTTGAAGTCGCTCGCGCTCGATCTCGAGAGCCTGCGCCGCGTGAAGCCGAACATCATCCTGACGACGGTGACGGCCTTCGGCGCCGGCGGGCCCTGGAGCCACAAGCACGGCTTCGACGGCATCGGCCAGGTGATGAGCGGCGCCGCGTACATGACGGGGACGCTCGAGCAGCCCTACCGTGCGGCCGTGGCGTGGGTGGACTGCGGCACCGCGTCGCTCGCGGCGTTCGGCACGCTCGCCGCGCTGATGGAACGGAGCAAGACGGGCCGAGGGCAGAAGGTCGAAGGCGCGCTCCTGCGCACGGCGGTCGCGTTCAACAACCCGGCGCTCGTGGAGCAGCAGATCCTCCAGGTCGACCGCGTTCCCACGGAGAACCGCGGCCAGACGTCCGCCCCGTCCGATCTCTTCCGCACGAAGGACGGCTGGATCATCGCCTACGCGATCGGCAACCCGATGTTCGCGCGCTGGGCGAAGCTGCTCGGCGAGCCCGACTGGCTGACGGATCCGCGCTTCAAGGACGACGAGGCGCGCGGCGCGCACGCGGAGATCATCTCGAAGCGCGTGACCGAGTGGACCATGCGGCGCACCACCGAAGACGCGTTGAAGGAGATGGAGGCCGCGAAGATTCCCGCGGGTCCGCTCTACACGCCGCAGCAGGCGCTCGACGACACCCACATCCGCGCCGCCGGCCTGCTCGTCGACACGCAGTATCCCGGATCACCGCACCCCGTCCCGCTCGCGCCGACGCCCGTCGACCTCTCCGAGACGCCCGGCCGCTTTCAGCGCCACGCGCCGAAGCTCGGCGAGCACACCGACGCGATCCTGCGAGAGCTCGGCTACCAGTCCGCGGAGATCGGCGCGCTCCGCGAGAAGGGCGTCGTCTGATGCCCCGCCGCAAGATCGTGATCGCGCAGATGATGCACGAGACCAACACGTTCTCTCCGGTGCCGACCACGCTGGAGTCGTTCCGCCCGCTCGCGGGCGAAGCCGCCGTCGCGGAATTCAAGGACACCAACACGCAGATGGGCGGCTTCCTGGACGTGGCGACCCGTCTGGGCGCCGAGATCGTCGTGCCCTTCGCGGGCGGCGCGCATCCCTCCGGCCACGTCGAGAAGCGCGTGTACGAAGACATGAGCGACGCGATCGTCGGCGGCATCCGCGGCGGCTGCGACGCGGCGTTCCTCGCCCTCCACGGCGCGATGGTGGCCGACCACCTCGACGACGGCGAAGGTGAGCTGCTCCGCCGCATCCGCGCGGCGGCGCCGCGCCTGCCCATCGCCGTCGGCCTCGACTTCCATACCCAGCTCACGGCGGCGATGGTGGAGAACGCGAGCGTCATCGCCGGCTACCGCACCTACCCGCACATCGACATGGCGGAGACGGC
>JBGOTH010000463.1:0-3455 GCA_041476345.1 Methylomirabilia bacterium | reverse complement strand
GTCCGCATCACGGCCGGGGTCTCGCCGCGTGCGGCGTCGTCGTGGTGGCGCTCGATTTCCGGCAGGGCCCTGACCACAAGCATCCCGCGGCGGCGCAGGACATCTCCGCGGGCGTCCGCTGGGTGCGCGCGAACGCGACGACGCTCGGCGTCGATCCCGCGCGGATCGGAATCTCCGGCCATTCGAGCGGCGGGCACCTCGCGCTGCTCGTCGCGGTCCAGCCCGGCGTTTTCGGCACCGACGACGCGGTGGTGTTCGCGCTCGCGCTGTACCCGGTCGCGGACCCGCACGCGCGGTATCGCTACGCGCTCAGCCGCAAGAACGATCCGACGTTTGCCGAAGGCGCCGCGCGCTTAGCCGCATCGTCCGTGAACTATTTCAGCGACGAGGCGACGATGGCCGCCGCGAGCGTCACCGGCGTCGTCGAGCGGAAGCAGGCGCGCGCGCTGCCGCCGGTCTGGCTCGCGCACCCGGGGATGGACGACAACGTGCCGGTCGAGATCACGAATGCGTTCGTGAGCGCGTACGAGGGTATGGGCGGCCGCATCGAGCGCGTGCACTTCCCCGGCGCGAAGCACGGCTTCATCGGGCAGGCGAGCGCGGACACGACGAAGGCGATCGAGGCGATGCGCGATTTCATCGGACGGCAGTTGAGCGGCAGGTAGACACCATGCGTATCGGTATCCTGATTCCCACGCGCGGCAGCGTGATGCAGTCGATGCGGCGTCCGCCCGTCGACGAGGGCTGGGCGATGGCGCGTCACGCCGATGCGGCCGGCTACGACGCGGTGTGGGTGGGCGACAGCGTCGTGGCGAAGCCGCGGCTCGAGCCGCTCACCACGCTCGCGTACATCGCCGGCATCACGGAGCGCGTGCGCCTTGGTACGGCGGTGTTGCTACCCGCGTTGCGCCATCCGGTCGTCCTCGCGCACCAGATCGCGAATCTCGACCAGATCTCGCGCGGGCGCGTGGTGATGGGGCTCGGCGTCGGCTGGAGCCTGCCGTCCGCGCAGCGCGAGTGGGCGGCGTGCGGCGCAGATCACAAACGCCGCGCCCGGCGAATGGATCAGCACGTGGAGGTCTGGCGCATGTTGTGGCGCGGCGAGCCGGTCACGCACCGCGACGGCGACGTCGAGCTGACCGAGCACACGATCGGCCCGTTGCCGTGGACCGAGGCGGGGCCGCCCGTGCTCATCACGGCGGGCAACCGCGGCGAGATGATCCCCGCGTCGTTCGACCGCTTCGCGCGGCTGGGTGACGGCATCATCACCACGTACATCCATGCCGAGGAGTGCCGCATCGTGCGCGAGACGGCGGAGGCGGCGATGGCGAAGTACGGACGTACGGCACCGAACTTTCCGATCTGCGTCTACACGACCGTGCGGTTGGGCGACGACCCGAAGCGCGCCGAGCGCGAGACCACGGAGTTCCTCGCGACCTACTACGGCGGCGGCGTGCACTCGCGCGGCACGATGGGTTTCGGACCGGCGGATGCCGTGATCGAGACGCTGCAGCGTTACGCAAAGGCGGGCGCCACCGATCTCTGCCTGCGCTTCGTCGGCGGCGACCAGCTCGCGCAGCTCGAGCAGTTCACCGCCGAGGTTCTTCCCGCGCTGCGCTAACGCTTCAGGATCTTCTCGATCTCGTCGAGGTGGTCCTGGCGATGGTGAGCGCGGTCGAGGTTGAGCGGAGCTCCCGCCGCGGTGTTTCGTGACACGAGATCGTCCGACAGCGCTGCCACCTTCCGGTCCACTGCTTCCGCAATGGCGACCGCCATCTCGGCGGCCTGTCGCGGTGGCAGCGCGAGCAGGAACGGCTTGCCCGCGTCGTTGATCCAATCGACGTCGCCTTCGTGATGGGGAGGCGGTGCGGTACCGCGCTCCCACGTCTCGAGCAGCGCCAGGACACGCTGATCCCAGAACGCGAGATGACCGAGGACGGCGGCCACCGTCCAGCCCGCGGGCATCGCGTGCGCGAGATCGGCGTCGCTCGACTTCGCGACCAGCGCCTTCAGGCGCGCACGCTCGGTATCGTTCTTCGCGACGTAGCTGCGGTCGACGCCCGGCGTCATGCCTTCTTCGGCGCGTGCTTCCCCGTGAGCTGCGGTGTCGTGCCCTCGAGCCCCGCCTTCTGCCGGTCGAGACGCGTCTCGCGCGCCCACGTGCGCTTGAGGTCGTCACGAATTCCGAACGTTAGGCGGCCGAGGCCTTCCGTCTCCAGCTCGACGCGGTCACCGTCCTGGAATCCGCTGAGGCCGCGGTGGTTGGTGCCGGTGGCGATGATGTCACCCGGCTCGAGCGTGTGGATGGACGTCACCCACTCGATGCAGCGCGCGATCTTGTGCGCCATGTCGTCCGTGTTGAAGCTCTGCTTCAGCTCGCCGTTCACCCAGAGCTTGATCTGGAGCTTGAGCGGGTCCTTGATCTCGTCCGCGGTGACGATGTACGGGCCGATCGGGCAGAACGTGTCGCGCGACTTCATCTGATAGAACGTGTTGCCTGGGGGCAGCAGGCCGCGCGCGGACCCGTCGATGAAGTTCGTGTAGCCGAAGACGTAGCTCATGGCGTCCGCCTGGCTCACCTTCGTGGCGCGCTTGCCGATGACGAGCGCCATCTCTGCTTCGCCCTCGAAGATGGTCGCCGGCACGTCGGGCAGCACCATGGTGTCGCCCTGGCCGATGATCGCGCTCGGCGACTTGTGAAACGCGTTGATCGGCGCCGGCTCCGTTCTGGTCCCGTCTTCCATGTAGTTCACGGCCATCGCCACGATGGTGGTCGGCTTGGGAAGCGGCGGCCGGATTTTCACGCCCGCGACCGGCACGCCTTTGCCCGCGGCGGCCGCCGCCTGCAGCTTCGCGCGGTAGTCGCCGAAGCGCGCGATGAGACCGTTGATGACGTCGTGCGGTCCGACGCGCGGGATGTCCTTCACGACATCCGACACGTCGACCACCGTCTTGTCGTCCTTGAGCACGCCGAGCTTCCAGTCGTCGAAGAAAAGGATCTTCACGCGAACCTCCTCATTATGTCGTTGCCCAGGACACGCAAGTATTTTTCCTGCTCCTCGAAACCGCGTCCGCTCACCGTCAGCCAGAGCCGCGTCGCCCCCGCCGCGGCCACCTGCTCGATGCGCTTGATCCAGTCGGTGGCGTCGCCCGCGAGCGCGAACCGGTCGAGCGCGTACTGCGTCAGGCCGAGCGCGTCCATGCGCTTGGGATTCCGGCCGTCCTGCAGCACGTGGTCGTAGAGCTCGTAGTTGTCCACGTATGCCTGGATCTTGCCGCGCAGATCGTCCGGCACGCTCTTGCCGTCGAGCCCGAAGCGCATCGAGTGGTTGAGGATCGACGAGACCGACGCCTTCACGTTCTCGATGCCCTTCGCGCTGTCGTCGTGCAGCGAGCTCCGCGCCGTGAACCAGATCTCGACGTCTTCGGGACGGCGGCCCGCTTCGCGGGCGCCG
>JBGOTH010000462.1:0-3456 GCA_041476345.1 Methylomirabilia bacterium | reverse complement strand
TTTGCGCACTCGAGGAGGAACGTCATGAAGCTCGGACTGAGCATCGGGTACTCGGGGGCGGAGCTGAAGCTGCCGGTGGAGAAGGTTTTGCTCGCGGAGAAGCTCGGCTTCGACTCCGTGTGGACGGCGGAGGCGTACGGCTCGGACGCGATCACGCCGCTCGCGTACCTCGCGGCGCTCACGAAGCGAATCCGTTTGGGCACCGGCATCATGCAGCTCGCCGCGCGCCCGCCGGTCTCCGCCGCGATGGCCGCGGGCACCGTGGACGCGCTCGCGGGCGGCGGCCGCGTCATCGCGGGGCTCGGCGTCTCCGGGCCGCAGATCGTGGAAGGCTGGTACGGCCAGCCGTGGGGCAAGCCGTACTGGCGCATCCGCGACTACGTCGCGATCATGCGCAAGGTATTCGAGCGCAAGGATCCCGTGTCGCATCAAGGGCGCGAGATCTCGCTCCCGTACACGGGGCCCGGCGCGCTTGGTGTCGGCAAGCCGCTCACCTCGATTCTTCACATGAACCCGCGCCTGCCGATCTGGCTCGGCACCGGCACCGAGGCGAACGTGAAGCTGACGGCGGAGATCGCGGACGGGTGGCTGCCGCTCGGCTTCGTGCCGCGGCTCATGCCGATGCTGCGGCCGTGGCTCGAGGAAGGCTTTCGCCGAGCCGGTGGTGGGAAAGGGTTCTCAGACTTCGAGATCCAGCCGCGTGCGGAAGTGATCATCACCGACGACGTGAAGGGCGCCCTCGCGAAGCAGAAGCCGCGCGTCGCGCTCTACGCGGGCGGCATGGGGCATCGCGACAAGAACTTCCACAAGGAGATGATGATCCGCCGCGGCTTCGGCGACGCCGCGCAGAAGATCCAGGAGCTCTACCTCGCCAAGCGGAAGGACGAGGCCGTCGCCGCGGTGCCCGACGAATTCTGCGACGAGATGTCGCTCGTCGGTCCCGTGGCGCGCATCCGCGAGCGCTACCGCGCGTGGGCGGATTCCGGCATCACCGGGCTGACGATCGTCGCGGACCAACGCGAGGCGATGGAGCTGATGGCGGATCTCGCCGGGACGAGGCATTGAGCCTGGGGATCGGCGCGCTCGCCGCATTCTCGCTGCTGCTGCTCGTGGCGCCCGCGGGCGCGGAGCTGCGGGAGTCGAGGCAGACCGTCGAATCGCGCGCCGGCGTCAGCCAGCCGTTCTTCCTCGTCGAGCCGGCGGGGCCGCCCGCGGCGAGCGTGATCCTGTTCACCGGTGGCGAGGGCGTTCTGGGGTTCAAAGGCAACGGTCCCTTTCCACGCGGCGGCAACTTCCTCGTGCGCAACCGGCAGGCGTTCGCGGCGCACGGACTGCTCGTCGCCGTCATCGAGACGCCGTCGGATCACGCGGGCGGCCTCGGGCGCTTTCGCTTCACCGCGGACCACGCGCGCGACGTCGCGGCCGTCATGGCGGATCTTCGACACCGCGCGCCGGTGCCGGTGTGGGTGATCGGGACGAGCCTCGGCACGCTTTCGGCGGTCAACGCGGCCGTCCGCCTCAAGGAGAACGGGCCCGACGGGCTCGTCGTCACCTCCAGCGCGACGCGCGTGAGCGGATGGGGACGAGGCCCGGGTACGATCTACGACGCCGGGCTCGACGACGTCCGCGTGCCGACGCTCGTCGTGCACAGCGAGAACGACGCGTGCATCGGGTCGCCCGGCTCCGATGCCCGTACCCTCGCCGGCCGCGTCCGGGCCGCGCGCACGGAGCTTCTGCTGTTCAGCGGCGCGGCGGGCGGCTCCGGCAGCTCCGCGTGCGAGCCGTTCTCGGCGCACGGCTACTTCGGGATCGACGCGGAGGTGGTGAAAGCGATCGCCGACTGGATTAAGGTGACACCATGACCATCGCGATCCGCCAGATCCATCCCGTCTTCGTCGGCGAAGTGTCGGGGATCGACATCACGCAGCCGCTGTCGCATGATGCCGTCGCGGCGATCGACGCGGGGATGGATCGCTACGCCGTGCTCGTCTTCCACGACCAGAGGTTCACGGATGAGGCGCAGATGGCGTTCACCCGTCAGCTCGGCCCCCTCGAAAACGCGCGGGGTGGCAACATCACAAAGCCGGAAGAGCGGCGGCTCGCCGTGGGCATGGGCGACGTCTCGAACCTCGGCAAGGACGGGCGAATCCTCGAGCGCGATTCGCGCCAGCGCGCGTTCAACATCGGCAACATGCTGTGGCACTCGGACAGCTCGTACCGCGTGATCCCGGCGAAGCATTCGCTGCTGTCCGCGCGCGTGGTGAACCCGAAGGGCGGGAACACGGAGTACGCCGACATGCGGGCGGCCTACGACGCCCTCGACGCGGAGACGAAGGCGGAGATCGAAGACCTGGTGTGCGAGCACTCGCTGCTACACTCACGCGGGTTGCTCGGCCCGCTCGACTACTCGGAGGACGAGCGCGCGATGTTCAAGCCGGTCCGGCAGCGGCTGGTGCGCACGCACCCGTCGACGGGCCGGAAGTCGCTTTACCTCTCGGCCCACGCCGGCGCCATCGTCGGCATGCCGATGGCGGAGGCGCGCATCCTGCTCCGCGATCTGACCGAGCACGCCACGCAGCCGGCGTTCGTCTACGCGCACGTGTGGCGCCCGTGGGACTTCGTGATGTGGGACAACCGTCGTACGATGCACCGCGTGCGCCGGTACGACGACCGCCAGCCGCGTGACATGCGCCGCACCACGCTCGCGGGCGACGCACCCACCGTTGGACCTTGACGGCCCATGGCCGTCAATTATTGTCGACCCAGGAAAGGTGAGACGACCACACATGCGATACGAGGCCCCGGAGTCGTTGGACGGCGCGGTCGCCCTGCTGGCGGGCGCGGCCGGTGAGGCGCGCGTGCTGGCGGGAGGGACCGACCTGCTCGTCCAGATGCGTGCGGACATCGCCGATCCCGAGCTGATCGTCGACATCAAGAAGATTCGCGAAACGCGGACCGTCACCGAGGAGAAGGGTGGCTGGCGCATCGGCGCTGCGGTGACTGGGGCCGAGCTGAAAGAGCACGCGAAGCTCAAGCAGGTCTGGCCGGGCGTGGTCGAGGCCGCGAATCTCATCGGTTCCACGCAGGTCCAAGGCCGCGCCACCCTCGGCGGCAACCTCTGTAACGGCTCGCCGGCGGCGGACAGCGTACCGGCGCTCATCGCCGCGGGCGCCGTCGCCACGGTGACCGGGCCCAAGGGCACGCGCGACATCCCCGTCGAGGACGTCATGCTCGGGCCGCGCAAGCTCGCGCTCACGAAGGGCGAGATCCTCGTGTCCTTCCTGCTGCCACCGCGTCCGCCGCGCTCGGGCGATGCGTACCTGCGCTTCATCCCGCGCACTGAGATGGACATCGCCGTCGTCGGCGCGGGCGTGAGTCTGACCGTCGACGCCGCCGGGACGATCACCGCCGCGCGCGTGTCGCTGGGCGCCGTCGCGGCGCGGGTGCTACTCGTGT
>JBGOTH010000461.1:0-3461 GCA_041476345.1 Methylomirabilia bacterium | reverse complement strand
CGAGATCATCGGGCACGCCGGCTTCGACGCCGCCTTCATCGACATGGAGCACACGAGCTTCGACCTGCGCGACGTGCAGCTGATGGTCATGGCGGCGGAGCGGGTGGGCATCACGCCGATCGTGCGCACGCCCGGGTTCGATCCCGCGTTCATCCTGCGGCTGCTCGACATGGGCGTGCAAGGCATCCAGCTCCCGCACATCAGTAACGCGCACGCGGCACGCGAGGCCGTCAAGGCCGTGCGCTACGCGCCGCTCGGCGAGCGCGGCATGGCGGGGTCGTCGCGCGCGTCCGACTACGGGAAGATTCCGGTTACGGCGCACATCGAGCAATCCAACCGCGAGATCACGCTCGCGGTCATGATCGAGGACCTGCCCGCCGTCGACGACATCGACGCGATCGCCTCCGTCGAGGGGATCGACATCGTCGCGGTGGGGCCGTCCGACATGTCGCGTGCGCTGGGCGTGAGCGGCACGCCCGATCATCCGAAGCTCGTGGAGGTCGTCCATCGCGTCGCCGACGCCGTGCGCAAGGGCGGGGTGGCCCGCCTGGCGCTGCCCATGAACCATGCGACGCTGCCACGCAACGCGGCCCAGCTCAGAGAGCTCGGGGTCGGCTACTGCAATTGCGCTCCGTCTCCCGAGGTCCGGATGCTCAAGTCGATGCAGGCGCAGGTGGCGGAGGCACGCCGATGACCCTTCCGTACACCGGCAAGGAATTTCTCGAGAGCCTCGACGACGACCGGGAAGTCTGGATCTACGGCGAGCGGGTGAAGAAGATCACCACCCATCCGGCGTTCCAGAACACTGCCCGGATGCTCGCGCGCCTGTACGACGCGCTCCACGACGACCACGCGAGCGGCAAGAACATCCTCACCATGCCGACCGATTGGGGCGGGTTCACGCATCGCTTCTTCCGCGCGCCGGCCACGCTGGAGGAGCAGGTCGCGGGCCGCGACGCCATCGCCGCGTGGGCGCGCCTCACGTACGGCTGGCTCGGGCGGTCGCCGGACTACAAGGCCGCGTTCCTCGCCACGCTCGGCGCGAACGCGGAGTTCTACGCGCCGTACCAGGAGAACGCGCGGCGCTGGTACCGCTTCGCGCAGGAGCGCGTGCCGTTCATCAACCACGCGATCATCCATCCGCCCGTGGACCGCAACATGGCGCCGGGGGCGCCCGGCGGCCCGACGGACATCTACGCGCGCGTGACGAAGGAGACCGACGCCGGCATCCACGTGACGGGCGCCAAGGTCGTGGCCACCGGCTCCGCGCTGACGCACTTCACGTTCGTCGCGCACCACGGCCTCATCCCGGTACAGGGCAAGAACTTCGCCGTCGTGTTCATGGTCCCGACGAACGCCAGAGGCGTGAAGCTGATCTGTCGCGTCTCGAACGAGATGCGTGCGGCGCTTTTGGGGAGCCCGTTCGACTACCCGCTCTCGAGCCGGCTCGACGAGAACGACGCGATCTTCGTGATGGACGACGTGTTCATCCCCTGGGAAGACGTGTTCGTCTACGGGGACGTCGAGAAGGCGAACAACTTCTTTCCGCGCACGGGGTTCCTGCCGCGCGCGCTCATCCACGGGTCGACGCGGCTCGCCGTCAAGCTCGACTTCATCACGGGGCTCTTGATCAAGGCCACGGAGATCACGGGCTCGCGTGCGTTCCGCGGAGTCGAGGCCAACATCGGCGAGGTCATCGCCTGGCGCAACATGATCTGGGGTCTGTCGGACGCGATGGCGAAGACCGCCGACCCGTGGACGGGCGGCTGTATCCTGCCCGGCATGGAGCCGGCCGCCGCCTACCAGGTGCTCGCGCCGGAAGCCTACGTGCAGATCAAGAACCTCATCGAGAAAACGGTGGCGAGCGGGCTCATCTACCTGAACTCCCACGCCCGGGATTTCAAGGCGCCGGACCTGCGCAAGTACCTCGATCTCTATCTCCGTGGCTCGAACGGCGTAGACGCCGAGGGTCGAGTCAAGCTGATGAAGCTCCTGTGGGACGCCGTCGGCAGCGAGTTCGGCGGTCGCCACGAGCTGTACGAGATCAACTACTCCGGCAGCCACGAAGAGATCCGGCGCTACGCCTTGTTCGGGGCCGTCGCGTCGGGCCAGTACGATCGCTTCAAGCAGTTCGCGGAGACGTGCATGGCGGAGTACGACCTCGACGGCTGGACGGCGAAGGACCTGGTGAACGCGCGCAATTCGTTCACGCCGGGAGGATGACGACGGCCCGCTAGACTAGTCAGGCGTGCCCAGCCAGAACGGCGTCGTCTTGCCGATGCGCTGGAAGTAGGCGGCGCGCTCGGCGCCGCGGCGCGGAAACCACGTCGAGAGATAGTCGGGGTCGAGCATGTGACGCCGCGTTTCCGTGCCGAAGTACCCCGCGAGATCGACGAGGCTGATGAATCCTTCTTCTGCGCGCGCCTGAAAGGCGGGGCAACGGCGCGCGTGCTCTTCCGACCGGAAGAGGTTCATGCCCGTTCAGAGGAACTGGTTCTTGCCGCGGGATGCCCCGAAGCCGTAGTTCAGGTGCCCCACGACGCTCGGCGGATCGACCCACGTGATCCGCCCGTCGCGCATCTCGACGGTGACAGGATCGCCGCAGTCGAGGCACGGCGCGTCGATGCGCACGGTCTCGCCGGGGAAGAGCCACGTTGCGGACGTGGCTTCGAAGCCGCACTGCGCGAACCACTTCTGCTCCCCGCGCACCGTGATGCGGTACTGCGTCGGCAGATTGTTCAGCGGCGGAAACGACGCGATGTAGTCCGTCTCTGGATGCAGCCACCCGATCGGATAGGCGCGCAGGACGTCGTGCAGCAGGAGACGGCCCTCTTCGACGGACATCCCGAGCGCGCGCGCCAACTCGGCGTAGTGCGGCGCCGTGCCCGTGTCTACAAGACCGCGCATGATGCGCGAGAACATCCGGTCCATGAGCCCTGGATCAGTCATGTGCCCTCCGCGATCAGGCCTGGACGATGACGCCGGCCTTCAGCATTCGGTCGATGTCCGCCTGCGGGATGCCAGCCGCGCGCAGCACTTCGACGGTGTGCTGGCCTATCTCCGGCGCGAGCGTCGCCGGCACCTTCTCCTCGCCGGCGATCTGGAACGGACTCGATACCGTGAGCGACGCGCCCGCGCGCCGATCGTCGATCGGCACCAGTGCGCCGCTGTCGCGCATCTGCGCGTCGTGCGGAATGTCGTCGAGCGTGCCGACGACGCCGAAGGCCACGCCCGTCTTTTCGAGGATCGGGTACCACTCCGCCCAGTCCTTCGTCACGAAGTGCTCGTCGAGGACGGCCGTGAGGACGCGCGCGTTCTTTCGCCGGTTCGGGGTTTCGGCGAAGCGCGGATCGGTCGTGAGATCGTCGCGGCCGATGCCCTTCGCGAAGCCGTCCCAGTGCCGCTCGTCGCCGGTGATCGTCAGCATGAACCAGCGCTCGTCCCGGCACCGGTACATGTTG
>JBGOTH010000460.1:0-3481 GCA_041476345.1 Methylomirabilia bacterium | reverse complement strand
CGCTTCAACCAGAAGGAGCTGTGGGAGAACCTCGGGCTGCCGGTGAAGGAGGCCGTCGAGGCCACCATGAACTCCGAGCAGATGCGCCTCTTCCGCAAACGGCTCTTCAGCCGCATCGTACCCACCGTGAAGGACATCGGGCTCTGGGGCGACCGCGTGCAGAAGGCGTTCGCGGATATGGGGGCGATCGAATTCGCGGAGGTCGACAGCGAGCAGATCCTCGATCACGACAACCGCGTGGCGGAGGACTTCGACGCCGGGCGGTTCGTTCGGGAAAGCGCGGGAACTTCCACGACGACCTAGGCCACGCAGTTCCAACGAAGACGGACCGGTGGAGCATGGTTGGGGTCGTCAACCTCGTACGCGCCGATCTTCAGCCGTCACCGGTACCCGCGTTGAATCGGACGACAAGGCGTTTGCCCGAAGCTTCCCGGTCGCGGTAAATCAGCCGCCGGGAGAGGAGCCGTCTCCTGTCTCACGCTACCCTCCTTCGCGCGCCGGCGACCACGAAGCGGGTGGTCGAAATATTCAACGTGATGCCGGAAACGTGCATTGACATATTGATCCCAAGCCAGCACCGTGCCTGTCATGGTGCGCCGCTTGGGATATCGGCCTGAGCTCGACGGACTGCGGGGTCTTGCTGTCCTTGCTGTCATGGCCTTTCATTCTGGTCTCATCAGCGGGGGATGGCTTGGTGTCGATGTCTTCTTCGCGCTGAGTGGCTTCCTCATCACGCGCCTCCTGGTCGATGAGCATGCGATGACCGGCGGTATCAAGCTGGGGTGGTTCTACGCGCGCCGCGGGCTCCGTCTGTTCCCGGCGCTGCTGACGCTCGTCGTCGTGCTCGCACTCATCCTCATCGCGACGATCCGTGCAGAGCAGCGAATCTATCTCGCCCTGTATGTGGGCGCGGTCCTGTTGTACGTCGCCAACTGGGTCGAGCCGTTCGGGCTCCCGCTCGCGTGGGGCTTCGGCCATACGTGGTCGTTGGCGATCGAGGAGCAGTTCTATCTCGCGTGGCCGCTCGGCCTTGTCGCGCTGCTGCGCCTCGGGCGCCGGCGCATCACGATCACGCTCATCGTCGCCGGCAGCGCAGCGGCTGTCTTCGCCTACCGGATGATCCTCGCGCGCGAGGGCGTGTCGCCGATCCGCTTGCTGGAAGGCTCGGACACTCGGGCCGACTCGTTGCTCATCGGATGCGCGGTCGCGTTGGTGAGCGCCTGGGAGCTGCCGCCAACCCGACTGCTCCCGAGCATCGTCGCGAGATGTGTCGGCCTGCTCGCGTTCGTGGGCCTCATCGTGCTCTTCCTCTCCGCAAGCATCTCCATGAACGACCTGGGCCTGGGCGCCAGCACCGTAGCCGCACTCTGCGCGGGGCTCGTCATCCTCGATCTGCTCGCGGAGCGATCGTTGTTCGCACCTCTGCTACGTACGACGCCATTGGTCGCGATCGGCCGCATTTCGTATGGTCTCTATCTCTGGCACTTCCCGATATTCTTCGCGCTGGACATTCAAAGCGCTCGGCCGGCGGGGCCGTGGATCGTTGCGGCAGGGTGGGCCGCGACACTGGGCGTGGCACTCGTGTCGTTTTTCGTCATCGAGACGCCGGCATTGCGCGTGAAGCTGCGTCTCACCCCGCGTGACGACCGAAGCGTGGACCCTCTGTTCTCCGCGCCCGCGCGTTCCACGTAGGGCGGCGGCACCCACAACGCGCGCGTTCGCGGGTACCATGAATCGATGAATCGCCACGCCGGTCGCTCTCAGCCGTCCGACACGCCGCCCGTTCCCGAGCCGACCTATGCGGAGCGCGCGCGCACGCTCGTGCATCTCGGGCGCGCGGGTACGATCGCTACGCTCTCGCGCCGTCACCCCGGTCATCCGTTCGCGTCGATGATGCCGTACGCCGTGGACGAGCGCGGACGCCCGCTCGTGCTGATCAGCACGATGGCGATGCACACGCAGAATCTCCAGGCCGATCCGCGCACCAGCCTGCTCGTGGCGCAGCCGGACTGGGCGGGCGATCCCCTCGCGGCCGGTCGCGTGACGCTGATGGGCGAGGCGAAGCCGCTGCCCACCGCCGATCGCGAGGCCGCGCGCGCTCTTTATCTCGCGCGCCACGAGAACGCGCGCTATTGGGTGGACTTCGAGGACTTCGGCTTCTGGCGTCTCGACGTGAGCGACGTCTACTTCGTCGGCGGCTTCGCCGCGATGGACTGGGTGGAGGCGGTCGGCTACACGGACGCGCGCCCCGATCCGCTCGCGGACGCGGCGGGCGGAATCATCACCCATATGAACAAGGACCACGCCGATGCGCTCGTCGCGTACGCGCGCGCCTTCGCCGGCGTGGACGCGAGCGAGGCCACGATGATCGGCGTCGATCGCCTCGGCTTCAAGCTGCGGGTGACGGGCGGGGGCCGGCGCCACGCCGTGCGCATCGCGTTTCCGCGCGAGATCACCACCGCCGACGAGAGCCGGATCGTGCTGATCGAGATGCTGCGCCACGCACGCGGTGCCAACGCGTGAGCCGGCTCGCGACCGACCGCACCGGATTCCCCGCGACGGTCCCTGCGTCGTACACGCCCGCGACTCAGCGCTCTATCGTCACGGCGGCGGTCGCGCTGCTCGCGGCCGGCGCGCTGGGGCTGGCGATCCCGTACGGCTGGCGTCACGGCGCGCTGCTCCTCGTCGGCGGTGCTCTGGGGCTCGTCCTCTATCACGCGGCGTTCGGGTTCACGGCGGCCTTCCGCGCGCTCTTCACCGCCGGCGATACGCGGGGGCTCCGCGCGCAGATGCTGATGCTCGCGGTCGCGACGGTGCTCTTCGCGCCCATGCTGAGCGCGGAGAGCGTATTCGGTAGCGACGTCGCCGGGGCGTTCGCGCCCGCGAGCCTCTCGGTGCTCCTGGGGGCGTTCCTCTTCGCGATCGGTATGCAGGTGGCCGGCGGGTGCGGCTCCGGCTGCCTTTTCAATCTCGGCGGCGGCGCCACCACGATGCTGTCCGCTCTCGTCGGCTTCGCCGCCGGCTCGCTCGTCGCCACCGCGCACGGCGCGTTCTGGAGCCGAGCGCCGTCGCTGGGAACGATCAGCCTCGGCGACACGCTCGGCTGGGGCCCGGCGGTTGTGCTGCAGCTCGCGGCGTTCGCCGCCATCGCGCTCGCTGCGAAGGCGTACGAGCGACGCCGCCTCGGCGATGTGTGTCCCGTGCGTCCGCCGGTGAGCGGCTGGCCGCGCATCGTGCACGGGCCGTGGTCGCTCGCGGCCGGCGGCATCGCGCTCGCCCTGCTGAACGCGCTCGTCGTGATTCTGGCCGGGCGCCCGTGGGGCATCACCTGGGGCATCACGCTCGCGGGCGCGAAGGGCGCGAGTGCTCTCGGCGTGGACTTGTCGCGCATCCCGTTCTGGAGCGACGGCTTTCCGGCCGACGCGCTCGCGGTACCGCTCGTCGCGGATCAGACGGCCGTGATGGACATCGGGATCGTCGT
>JBGOTH010000459.1:0-3482 GCA_041476345.1 Methylomirabilia bacterium | reverse complement strand
GCCGACGGCCGTGCCGCGCAAGCGCCTCGCGGAAGTCCATCAACGGCGCGGGCAGATCCTCATCGGCGTGGCGCGACTCGACGAGGCGATCGCCGCGGCGGAGCAGATGCTGGAGCTCGCGCGCGCGGACGGAGACCGGCGCCTCGAGGGCGAAGCGCTCGCGGATCTCTCGTACGCGCACTTCATGACGCTGTCGCAGGACCATATCCCTGCCTTCAAGCGCGCCGCGGAGGAGGCGGGAGAGATCGCGCGCGCGGTCGGTGACGACCGGCTCCTGGCTCGCACCCTGAGCCTCATCGGCAGCATCGACGTGACTGAAGCGCGGCTCGAGGACGCCGACCGCAATCTCGAGGAAGCGCTCCGCCTGGCCCGGGCGGGCGGCTTCCGCGACACCATCATCGCCACCCAGGTGATCGCGGGCATCTCGACCAACTGGCGGGGAAAGTTCGCCGACGCCACCGCCAAGGCCCGAGAAGTGGAGTCGCTCGCGCGCGACACGCACGACGGCTTCAACGAGATCTTCGCGATGTCGAACCGCTGCTTCTCCCACATCGCGCTCGGCGAGTATCAGGAGGCGCTCGAGCTCATGGTCGAAACGCGCGGGAAGGCGGCGGAGCGCCAGAGCCCGTTCATCGTGGCCCGCGTGGGCAATACGCAGGGGTGGCTCTACGAGGAGTTCGGCGATTTCCGGCGGGCCCTCGAGCTCGATCGCGAGTGCGTCGACATCGGCAAGCGGATCAAGAACGGGAACGTGGAGATCAGCTCGCTCATCAACGTCGGGTTCGACGAGCTGAATCTCGGCGCGCCGGAGCGGGCGCTGCCGCTCTTCGAGGAGACGATTGCGCGCGCGGACAAGTCCTTCGGCCTGCATCGCTGGCGCTGGTCGATCCACCTCGCCTTTACGCTGGCGGTGAACTTGCTGGCCCTCGGGCGTGACACGGAGGCGCTGGCGCAGGCCGAGCGCGGTCTGAAGGAGGCGCAGGCCACGAACTCCCGCAAATACGTCGGCTGGTTCCGTATGGTGCGCGGCGAGATCGCGCTCCGTGCGGGACAGGCGGCGGTCGCCGTCGCGGACCTGGAGCAGGCGCTCGCGGTCGCGCGGGAGATCGGCTATCCCACGCTGACGTGGCAGGCGGCGCACCTGCTCGCGCAGGCGCAGGCCGCGTCGGGCCACGGAGAAGCCGCCTTCGCCTCCGTGACGCTGGCGCGCGACACGATCGATCGCATCGCGGCCGCCGCGCCTGAACCGGAGCTTCGTACCACGTTCGCCGCGTGGCATCGCGTCGCGGCGGTGCACGAGACGCTGGAACAGCTCCGGCGTGGCTGACGACGCGCGCTGCGAGCAGACGCTGATCTTCGATCAACGCCGCCGACCTTGACATCCACGACTGGACGATGATACCAATCGGTTTCTTTTTCCGAGCTATCCCAGATGTGCGTCACCGTCGAAAGGAGTACCGACGATGGTCTTTCGGCTCCGCCGCTCAGGAGCTCTCTTCGTCGCGTCCGTGATCGCCACGATCCTATTCGGTGCGGCTGGTCCTGCCTACGCCCAAAGGCTCGATGGGCTCGACCTCCAGACCCACTTGTTCACCGATCTCATGACTGGCCTGGAACCGGGACGCCCGATCGACGTGTTCGTGGCTGCGCCGGGGAAGACACTCTGGTTCTTCTCGTCCTTCAGGTGCACGGGGGAGTGTCGGGAGGCGCTCAAGAGGGGTGAGGCGGTGACGATCGAGCACCACTGGTTCTACAGCAACGCCGGGGGATGGGTCCCGGCGCCCCGGGACCCCACGCAAGGCAACATGTCCAAGGAGCCGACCGATGTCGGATACCGGTTCCCGAGCAATACGCGCTTCCTCTTCCGGGGCCAGCGGTACCGGGTGTACGTGACTGCCAACGGACAGAAGGTCTGTCCCGACGGCGGCACCGACTGTGACTTCTTCATCGTGGTCCAGTAGTACGCGGTGTCCTGCGATCTCGCGGGGCCGAATGCGGTGAAGAACGACAGGCAGGCGGAGGTCCGGAGCGAGGACGCTCAGAGGCTTCTGGCGTACGCCTCGGAGGAGGGGCTCACCGTTCCCGACGGCGTGCGCACCGTGTTGCTCGACGCCGCGGACAAACTGAGGACGGGCGCGGCGTTTTCCTCGAGCGAGCACGCGGCGTTCCTGCGCGCCTACGGAGACCTCGCGCAAGTCACCAAGCCGATCAGCGCGCAGTCTCTCTCTGACACCGACGATGCGCGTGGGACTCGAGGCCCTCTGCGCCGCTTGCTCGGGCGTCGTTCGATCTCGGAAGCGAAGCAAGTTGCCCTGAGGTTCGCGCTACGCGCGTTCCTGATCATCGCGTGCATCGTCCTCCTCGAGGTGTATCAGGAGTTCGCTCGCGATTTGCTCTTCAACCGTGACGAGGTCGTCAGGCTCACCGAAGAACAGCGCAAGCTCACGGTGGCGAAGCAAACGGCGGACCGCCAGCTCAGGGAGGCCGGCGTCGCGAGCCCGAAAGATCCGGTGCATCTAGACAGTCTGAACCGGCAGGTCCTCGAATTGGGTACACAAGTCGACGCGCTCCAGGCCCGGATCCTGACCGCGGCCCAGTTCACCGCGAGTGGCTTCTCGGCACTGGGCGCCGTGTTCACCCTGCTGAAACGGGGTGATCACACGGCCGCAGCCGACGCGCAGGCGGGCGAGGAGGCGACGCGCAAGGCGGCGCTCGCGATCAAGCCGGTCGCCACAATCATCGGTGGCTTCGTGCTTCCTCTTCTCTACGGCGCGCTTGGTGCCTCCGCATACATCCTTCGCTCCGTCGTGACCGAGATGCACGCGCGGAGCTTCGACCGGAGGAAGGTCGGCGACTACGGAGCCCGTGTCTACCTCGGAATGCTCAATGGTCTTGCACTCCAGTTCTTCACGGAGCTGCTCCGGGGCGCGGTCAAGGAGGTGCCCGGCGGGCTGACGCCCTCGCTCATCGCCTTCCTGGGTGGCTACAGCGTCGAGGCGGTGGCGTCCGTGATCGACAAGGCGATTCGGCTGGTGACCGACTGGGCGAAGCCCGCACCCAAGTAGCCGGAATCGGCGACCCCCTGCAAGACACCACCCGACCTTGGCCGCCCGTGGCGGCCAAGTGTTCCTGAGTTATCATCGCGCCGGGAGGACGCTCATGACGCACGCCAGCCCGTTCCGCACGGAGCTCGAGAACGCCGTCAACGCGCGGCACAGCCGCATGAACCCGTTCACCGAGCAGTGGGTGACGGGAGGCCTGACGCGCGACCAGCTCGGTCAGTGGGTGTGCCAGCACTACCAGTACGTCGGACAGTTCTCGCGGTGGTGTGCCGCCGTCTACGCCGGCTGTCCGGATGCCGACGCGCGCGACTTCCTGCTCGAGAACATCGTCGAAGAAGAGAGCGGCGTGAAGCACGTCGACCTCCTCATTCGCTTCGGCGAGGCGTGCGGGGTGACGCGCGCGCAGGTCGAGTCGGCGCG
>JBGOTH010000458.1:0-3484 GCA_041476345.1 Methylomirabilia bacterium | reverse complement strand
CGCGTTCGCGCGCACCCAGCGGACGCCCGCGGAGATGTCCTGCGCCGCCGCGGGATGCTTGTGGTCAGGGCCCTGCCGGAAATCGAGCGCCACCACGACGACGCCGCACGCGGCGAGACCCCGGCCGTGATGCGGACCGACCGTCCGGTCGCCGCGCGACCACGCGCCGCCGTGCACGTCGACCACCGCGGCCAGCGGCGCGGCCGGCGAGCCCTTGGGACGATAGACGCGCGCGAGCAGCTCCTTCCCATCGACCTTCGTGAACGGGACGTCGGTCTCTTCCACTTCGTACGGAGCGGACTGATCGAAGACCACACTCATACCTGACCCTCCCATGACGGATCGGCGACTTCGCGCCAGCGTGCGCGGATGTTCTCGAGGTCTTTCTTCGGCAGCGCACCCTTGCGGACGAACGCCGCGTTCTCGTGCCAGCGCTCGGGCTTCGTCGTCCCGACGATCGCGGTGTGCACGCCGGGCACGCTCAGCGTGAAGCGCAGCGCGGTCGGCACCGCGGTGGCGGCATCCCGCAGGAATGGATACTCGAGCTTGCGGAGCCGCAGCCAGTAGTCCGCGTAGTACGACTCGGGCCGGCGCGTGTAGCGCCAGGCGACGTTCGCGATCGGGCGCTTGGCGATGACGCCCATCTTCTTCGCGCGGGCGAGCGGCAGCGTGAGCTCGAGCGCTTCCTGGTCCGCGATGCTGACGGAGGTCTGCAGCGTGTCGAAGCGCCCGCACTCGATCGCGTAGCGCGCGGCTTCCCCGTCGCCGCTGTAACCGATGTAGCGCGTGAGCCCCCGCTCGCGCGCCGTCTCGAGCGCGCCGATGACGTCGCCCTTCTTGAGCTCCGCGAGCTCGCAGCTGTGGAGCTGGATGAGATCGACGTGGTCCGTCCGCAGGCGCTCGAGGCTGCGCTCGATGCTCTTGAGCAGCGACGCCGGCCGCCAGTCGCCGCCGCCGAACCCGCGCGGATGCCCGCACTTGGTGAAGAGATAGAACTCGCGCCGCCGCGCGCCGACGGCCTTGCCGATCAGCTCCTCGCTGTTCACGTAGCATTCGGCCGTGTCGATCACGTTGAGACCGGCATCCAGCGCGCTGCTCAGGAGCTTCGCGACGGTCCGGCCGCTCACGCTCTCGTAGCCGATCTCCGAGCCGCCGAATCCGAGCACGCTCGCGTCGATGTCCGTCCGGCCGAGCTTGCGCCGCTCCATGGCCCTCAGCATATAGCTCAGGCGGACGCGGTGAGCAACGCCGGCAGCTCCCGCATGTCGCTGAACACGATCGTCCCCGCTCCTTCGAGCCACTCGCCCGGCGTCAGGCCGCCCGCATAGCCGAACGCGCGCATTCCGGCGGCGCGCGCGGCCTCGACGCCCCAGCGGCTGTCCTCGACGACAGCGCAGGCCGCGGGCTCGACGCCCATCCGCGCCGCGGCGTGGAGGAAGAGATCCGGCGCCGGCTTGCCGCGCGCGACCTCGTGCACGCTGAAGATACGGCCGGCGAACCGGTCCCAGAGGCCGGTCAGGCCGAGCGTGAAGCGCATCTTCTCGTGCGAGCCGCTGGAGGCCACGCAGCTCGGCGTTGCGATCCGGTCGAGCGCGTCGACGATCCCGTCCACGGGCTGCAGCCCGGCGGTGAAGGCATCACGATAGAGAGACTCGAATTCGTCCTCCCAGTCGTCCGCGAGCGGCCGCCCCAGGTAGCGCTCGATATCACCGCGGATCGCCGCGGTCGAGCGTCCGACGAACCGCTCGATCACCTCCGCTTCCGTGATCGGCCAGCCGAGCGCGGCGAGCACGACGACGTCCACCTTCACCGCGACCCGCTCGCTGTCCACGAGCACGCCGTCGCAATCGAAAATGACGAGCCGGATCTCAGGCGACGGCAGCGAGGTTCTCGATGATCGAGAGACAAGCGCCGGCGAGCTCCTTGCCCTTGGTGTCCATGTGCGCCCGAAAGAAATCTTCGTGCACGGTGTGGTCGTGGAAGTGATGCGGGGTCAGGACCGCGGACAGGATGGGGACCTCGGTCTCGAGGGAGGTCTGGACGATCCCTTGCAGGACCGCCTGGGCGACGAAGTCATGCCGGTAAATGCCGCCATCGATAACGAATCCGCTCACGCAGACCGCGGCGTACTTGCCCGTCTTCGCGAGCTTCTTGGCCATGAGCGGGATCTCGAGGCTGCCGGGCGCCGAGAAGAACTCGACGGCATCGCCGCCCCGGCCGTGCTTCGCGAGCTCGGCGGTGAACGCCTGCTTGCAGCGGTCGGTGATGTCGGTGTGCCATGCGGCCTGGACGTAGGCGATCTTCTTGGGGGGCGTCATGGTCTCCTCGCTTTCGGCGCTCAGCATATACTCACCGCCATGATCGAACGCAGACCGTTCGGACGGACGGGCCATCGGAGCAGCGTGACGTTGTTCGGCGCCGCCGCCCTCGCCCGCGCGACTCAGGACGACGCCGACCGGGCGCTCGAGGTGTTGTTGCGCTACGGCGTGAACCACATCGACACCGCCGCGCGCTACGGCGACTCCGAGCTGCGGATCGCGCCGTGGATGGCACGCCACCGCAAGGACTTCTTCCTCGCGACGAAAACCGGCAGCCGCGACGCGACCGGCGCGCGCGAAGACCTGCATCGCTCGCTCGAGCGGCTGCGCGTCGATCACGTCGACCTAATCCAGATGCACGCGCTCTGGCATCCGGACGACTGGGATCGCGCCATGGGGCCGGGCGGCGCGCTGGAGGCGTTGATCGAAGCTCGCGCGCAGGGACTCGCGCGCTTCATCGGCGTCACCGGCCACGGCTGGACGATCGCCGCCATGCACCGGAGAAGTCTCGCGCGCTTCGACTTCGATTCGATCCTGCTCCCCTACAACTTCTTCATGGCGAGCGATGCGCGGTATCGCGAGCACTTCGACCAGGTGCTGGCGATCTGCCGCGAGCGCCGCGTCGCCGTGCAAGTCATCAAGTCCATCGCGCGCGGCCCCTGGGCGACGACGGGTCGAACGCACACGACGTGGTACCAGCCGCTCGAGGACCAGACCGATATCGACCGTGCGGTGCACTGGGTGCTCGGGGTGCCGGACATCCACATCAACACCGCCGGCGATCTGACGTTGCTCCCCCGCATCCTCGACGCGGCCAGCCGCTACGAGCGCCGCACGCCGGACGACGAAATGACGAACATGCTCGACACGCAACGCATGACATCCTTATTTGGGCTCGCCACGTAATGTCCACTCACCCGAGCGGATGGAACGCAATGTCCGCGCACGGGAGCTGGCGGGACGTAATGTCCGCGCACCCGAGCGGGCGGGCGAAGCCCGGGAGCCCGCGAGTTAAATGAAAATTACGCATGTCACCACCCGCATCCTACGCACGCCGGCCGACAACCCGCTCGTCGTCGGGCTCCCCGAGTCGACCGACACGCGCGACTTCGTCACGCTCGAGCTGGGCACCGACCAGGGTCTCGTCGGCATCGGCGTGACCTTCT
>JBGOTH010000457.1:0-3508 GCA_041476345.1 Methylomirabilia bacterium | reverse complement strand
CTGCCGTATCTGCTCAAGCGGACGCGCGTCCCCGTGTACGGATCGCCGCTCACGATCGCGCTCGTCGCCGAGACGCTGCGCGAGCACGATCTGCCGGACGTGGAGCTGCGCGCGATCCGCCCGCACGACCGGATCGAGGTCGGGCCGTTCACCGTCGAGCCGCTGCGGGTGACGCACTCGATCGCCGACGGCGTCGGCCTGGCGATCGCGACGCCGGTCGGCGTCATCCTGCACACCGGCGACTTCAAGCTCGATCCGAACCCGCTCGACGGCGAGCTGCCGGACTACGAGGCGTTCACCACGCTCGGCGACCAGGGCGTGATGGTGCTCTGCTCCGACTCCACCAACGTCGACCGCCCCGGGCACACGCGCTCGGAGAGCGACGTGGGCGTCGCCCTCGCGGAGCGCTTCGAGGTGGCGCGCGGGCGCATCATCGTCGCGACGTTCGCGTCCCACATCCACCGCATCCAGGCGGTGCTGCGCCTGGCCGCGCGCTTCGATCGGCGTGTCGCGCTCCTCGGCCGGTCGATGGAGCGCAACGTGCGCGTCGCCGCGGACCTCGGCTACCTCACGCTCCCCGAGGACGTCATCGTCCCGATCGACGAGCTCGCGGAGATGCCGCCCGAGCGCCAGGTGATCCTCTCGACCGGCAGTCAGGGCGAGCCGAACTCCGCGCTGTCGCTCATGGCGGCCGGCGACCACAAATATTTCGAGGTCGGGCCCGGCGACCTCGTGATCTTGTCGTCGCGCGTGATTCCCGGGAACGAGCGGACGGTGGGCCGGATCATCAACGGCCTCTACCGCCGCGGCGCCGAGGTGCTCTACGAGGACAACGCGTTCGTGCACGTGTCGGGGCATGCGAGCCAGGAAGACCTGAAGCTGATGCTGAACCTCATCCGCCCGCGCTTCTTCGTCCCGGTGCACGGCGAGTACCGTCACCTGCTCGGGCACGCGCGGCTCGCCGGCGAGGTGGGGCTCACGCCCGACCGCATTTTTCTCATGGAAGACGGAGCGGCGCTCGAAGTGACCAAGAGCGCGGCCACGGTGGTGGGCGGCATTCCCGCCGGCCGCGTGCTCGTCGACGGCAAGGGCGTGGGGGACGTCGGCCCCGTCGTGCTGCGCGATCGCGAGCTGCTCGCGGAGGAAGGGATGGTCGCCGTCGCGATCGTGATCGATGCGGGGGGGCGCGTGGTGGCCGGCCCGACGATCGCCTCGCGCGGCGTCGTGTACGTGAAGGAGAGCGAAGCGCTGCTCGAGGAGCTGCGCCTCGCCGTGAGTCAGGCCGTGGCCGCGATGGAGCCGGTCGAACGGCGCGATCGTGAGGCGTTGTCGGAGCGGATGCGCTTCACCGTGCGGCGGTTCGTCACCCAGCGATTCCAACGCAAACCCGTCGTCCTGCCGATGATTTTAGAAATTGACGGCCACGGGCCGTCAAGGTTGATGGAGGCCTGATGCCCGCCGTGTCGAGCGACGAGAAGGCGGCGCGCACGCCCGAGCGTAAGCTCCGCATGCGCAAGAAGAAGGAGCCGCACCGCTGGGTGCGCGAGGCCAGGGCGATCGGCGGCCTCGTCGTCGCCGCGTTCGCGCTCGTGGCGCTCGCGACATACCACGCGACCGCCGCGGGCGGCTACGGCCCGTCCGGCCCCATCGGCCACTGGCTCGCGTGGGCGCTCTTCCAGTCGTTCGGCTACGCGGCGTTCCTCTTCCCGCTGCTGCTCGGCCTGTGGGCGGCGAGCGCGTTTCTCCGGCTGCTCGTGCCGCGCGGCTGGACGCCCGCGATCGGCCTCGTCATCGTGCTGATCTCGGCAACCGCGCTGCTCACGCAATCGTCGCCCGCGCTGCCCGGTGACGACGTGCGCGCGGGCGGGCTCGTCGGATTCTGGCTCGTCGAGGGACTGCGCTCGACGATCGGCCACGTCGGGGCGTGGCTCTTGCCGCTCGCCGCGCTGCCCGTCGGCGTGCTGTTCATCACGCAGGTCTCGTACGGCGCGATCAGCCGTGTCGTCGCCGCGCGTCTCCGCAAGCGGCGGATCGCACGGGGCGCGGGCGTGGCGAAAGCCCGGGGGCCCGCGCCTTCAAATGACGTCGGCGCGGGCGTGTCGCAAGACCGGGAGCCCGCGTCTCCATTTGTCCCGCCGGCCATCGTGGAGCCGCTGAAGGCGAAGGCCTTCGACAAGAAGAGCCTCGCCTGGCAGGAGACGTTCGCGTTCGGGAACAAGGGCGCGCAGGCGTTCCAGTTGCCGCCCGTCGGGCTCCTCCAGGTGCCGGCGGCCACCGAGTTCGAGCGCACGCGCGAGGAATTGCAGGACAACGCGGAGACGCTGCGCAAGAAGCTCGCGGACTTCGACGTCGAGGGCCGCATCGTCCAGGTGAGCCCGGGACCGATCATCACGTCGTACGAGTTCGAGCCCGCCGCCGGCGTGAAGGTCAGCCAGGTGGTAAACCTCGCGGACGACCTCGCGCTGTCGATGAAGGCGGCCTCGGTGCGGATCATCGGTCCGATCCCCGGTCGCGGCACGGTCGCGGTGGAAGTACCGAACGAGAAGACGGCGACGGTGTACCTGCGTGAGATCTTCGTCTCCCCGGAATTCGCCGACTCCAAGGGGAAGCTCCCGCTCGCGCTCGGCAAGGACACGACGGGCGTGCCCGTGGTGGGCGATCTCACGGCCATGCCGCACCTGCTCGTCGCGGGCGCGACCGGCGCCGGCAAGTCGGTCGGTCTCAACGCGATGATCTGCTCGATCCTCTACAAGGCGACGCCGGCCGACGTGCGCTTCCTCCTCATCGATCCCAAGCGCCTCGAGCTCAGCGTGTACGAGGGGATCCCGCACCTGCTGGCTCCCGTGGTGACCGACGCGAAGGAGGCGGCGGCGCGCCTGCGCTGGATCGTCGGCAAGATGGACGAGCGCTACAAGACGCTGCAGATGAAGCAGGTGCGCAACATCGAGGGCTACAACAAGGCGGTGTCCGAGGAAGAGCGGCTCCCGTACTGGGTCGTCGTCGTCGACGAGCTGGCGGACCTCATGATGGTGTCGGCGGGCGAGGTCCAGAATTCGCTCGTGCGCCTGGCCCAGATCGCGCGCGCCGTCGGCATCCACCTGATCGTGGCGACGCAGCGACCGTCCGTCGACGTCGTGACCGGGTTGATCAAGGCGAACTTCCCGACGCGTATCGCGTTCCAGGTGGCGTCCAAGGTGGATTCGCGCACGATCCTCGACGGCAACGGCGCCGAACAGCTCCTCGGGCGCGGCGACATGATCTACGTCCCGCCGGGTGCATCCCGGCAGATGCGCGTGCACGGCTGCTGGGTCGGCGACGACGAGGTCAAGGCCGTGTGTGAATTCCTCCGTACGCAGGGCACCGCGGTCTACGAAGAGGTCGCGCTGGCGAGCATGAACGGCGGCGGCGGCCCCGCCGGCGGCGACGATGCCGATCGCGACCAGATCTACTGGGACTGCGTGCGGCTCGTCATCGGCCAGAAGGCGGCGTCGATCTCGTTCCTGCAGCG
>JBGOTH010000456.1:0-3517 GCA_041476345.1 Methylomirabilia bacterium | reverse complement strand
CTCCCCTGGAATCCCGCGGTCCTCGAGCAGCGGATCGGCCGCGTGCACCGCCTCGGCCAGACGCAGGCCGTGCAGGTCGTGAGCTTCGTCGCCAAGGGCACGATCGAGGAGGGGATGCTGTCGGTCCTCGGGTTCAAGCGCTCGCTCTTCGCCGGCGTCCTCGACGGTGGCGAGCGTGAGGTGTTCCTCGGCGGCAGCCGGCTCACGCGCTTCATGGAGAGCGTCGAGACGGTCGCGGCGGGGATTCCGGCCCCGATCGTGGAGGAACCTCCCGAGCCCGCCGCGGCTGAACCTCGCGCCCCCGAGGACAGCGCCGACGTCGACGGCGACGTGGCGGTGGCTTCCACCACGCGCCGTCCGACGACCGATCCGCTTGGCGATCTGCTCCGGACCGGTCTCGATCTGCTCAGTCAGTTCGCGGCAGCGGCGGGCACCGGTCCGGCGGCGAACGACGCGATGCCGTCACGACTGTTCGAGCGAATCCGTGACGAACGCTCCGGCCAGAGCTATGTGAAGATCCGGATGCCCGAGCCCGAGGTCGTGGACCGCGTCGCCCAGGCGTTGCAGGCGCTTCTGGAAAGTCTCCGGCGGTAAGCCAACCCGCCCGGCCCTCCGACCGCGCGTCAAGCGGGGTGTATTGGATCTTCGACGCTGGTCGGTCGACGGCGACGTCCGTATAGTCGAGCGCGTGAGCACGTTCTTCGTGACCGCCAAGCTCGCGCATCCGCAGAATCCCGAGCGGCACCTCGATCTCGAGCTCCTCGTCGACACCGGCGCCACGTGGACGCTGTTGCCGGAAGATGGCGTCGAAGCGCTGGGGCTGTCGCCCTCGCGGGAGCGCGGGGTCACGCTGGCCAACGGCGAGCGCGTTACGTATCGCGCGGGCGAGGTCGTCATCACCCTCAACGACGAGGACCTGACAACCCTGTATCGGGCTGCCTCCCACTCCTGGGCGCGGTCACGCTCGAGCAAGGCGGCCTCGCGCCGGATCCCATACGACACATCCTCATTCCCGTGGGCGGTCTCCTGGCGGCGGTCCGACCCGTGGCCAGCGTCGTGAAACATGTCAGCCTTACGACATGAAGACCATCACCGTGCGGGACTTGCGCCAGCGCTGGCCGAAAGCCGAGGCAATGCCTATCTGACCGGCGTTCCCTTCGGGCTTTGTCCAGGGAGCAGGAATGTCTTGATCAAATCGCCCTCGCCGCACGCGGTCATCCCGGAGAAGCGTTTGAACCAGGGCCCAGTCGGGACTTCGGGTTCCCCGTCAAGCCATTCAGCCACCAATTCGAGCTGCCGTGCGTCGATGCGCCGTTCCTGGATTCGATCGAGGAGATGCGCGAACAGTGCGGGAGGGACGCCCCTGCGGCGGATTCGTGGCACAAGCTAGATTCCGTAGAACCCGCGGGTCAATCGTTCTCTCAGACGGGCGGCATCGCCGGGCTGTGACGCTCGTGCCAGTCGCTTCGCCAGCAGGCCGAGCTCCTTGGGGCTCAGGAGGATACCCTGCCCTTCCAGCCGCGACAGCTCTGCTGTCTCGAGGATGAGCTCTTCGCCGCTAGGCGTGCGGGCGACGACGCGCGCACCAATGACCGCCTGGCGAAGAAACCAGTGGTAGACCGCGAGCGCATTCTTGATCACGTCGCTCCGCTTGCTGCGGGTGAGCGCCGCCATCTGGTCGACCATCGCGTTCTCGCTCTCCGTGAGGACCGGCTGAATTCTCGCCATGGCGAAGACCTCCCTCATATTCTGCTCAATTCTGCCTCAGAAATGAACATGGCGCAAACGGAGGGCTCTCCTGGCCCCCGCACCACCCTGCCGCTCGTGCATTGACGCGACGGCGTTCCACCATGTATGGTAGGTGACGTCGCAACGTTCTTCCTTTAACCGAGCCCAGTGAGGCTCGTAAGGAGGGCTGATGGCCCCTACCCCGCCCGCGCGTCATCGTGAAAAGGCCCAGGTGCTCGACGACGGCGCCCTCGACCGCGCCCTCACCCGCATCGCGCACGAGATCCTCGAGAAGAACGACGGTGCGAAGGACCTCGCGTTCGTCGGCCTGCGCACCCGCGGCGTCACGCTGGCCCATCGGCTCGCCGCCAAGATCAAGGGCATCGACGGCGCCACGCTCCCCGTGGGAACGCTCGACATCACGCTCTATCGCGACGACCTCGACCTGCGCGGCGCCCCGGTGGTCCGCGGCACCGATATCCCCTTCTCCATCAAGAACAAGACCGTCGTCCTCGTGGACGACGTCCTCTTCACCGGCCGCACGATCCGCGCCGCGCTCGATGCGCTGATCGACCTCGGCCGCCCGCGCTCGATCCAGCTCGCCACGCTCATCGACCGCGGCCATCGCGAGCTGCCGATCCGCCCCGACTACGTCGGCAAGAACCTGCCGACCTCCAGGCGCGAGAGCGTGGCGGTGCGGCTCAAGGAGCACGACGGCGAGGATCGCGTCGTCATCGAAGAAGAACCGGATACGAAGGAGGTCTGATATGGGTTGGACCCGCAAGGATCTCCTCACGATGCGAGAGCTCGACGCGAGCGAGATCACGCAGCTCGTCGACACCGCGGACTCTCTCCAGGAGATCGCCGGCCGCGAGATCAAGAAGGTGCCCGCGCTGCGCGGCAAGACGATCGTGAACCTCTTCTACGAGAACTCCACGCGCACGCGCACGTCGTTCGAGATCGCGGGCAAGTGGCTCTCCGCGGACGTGATCAACTTCTCCGCAAGCGGGTCGAGCGCCGCGAAGGGCGAGAGCTTCATCGACACCGCGCGGAACATCGAAGCGATGAGCCCGGACGTGGTCGTCGTGCGCCACGCGTCGGCGGGCGCGGCGGAGATTCTCGCGCGCGCGCTGAAGTGCTCGATCGTGAACGCGGGCGACGGCTGCCACGAGCACCCGACGCAGGCGCTCCTCGATCTCCTGACGATCCGCGAGCACAAGGGCCACTTCGAGGGGTTGCAAGTAGCGATCGTCGGCGACATCGCGCACTCTCGCGTCGCGCGCTCCAACATCCACGCCATGAAGAAGCTCGGTATGACGGTGACGGTGGCGGGGCCGCCGACGCTGATCCCTCCCTTCATCGGCGAGCTCGGGGTCAAGGTGAGCCATCGTCTCGAAGACGCGATCCGCGACGTGGACGTGATCATGATGCTGCGCCTGCAGAACGAGCGGATGACGGGCGGCCTCATCCCGTCTCTTCGCGAGTACTCGCGCTACTGGGGCCTCTCGCTCGACACGCTCGCCGCGCACGCGCGGCCCGACGTGCTGATCATGCACCCCGGTCCGGTGAACCGCGGCGTCGAGCTCTCGCCCGAAGTCGCCGACGGGCCGTACTCGGTGATCCTCGACCAGGTCGCGAAGGGCGTCGCCGTGCGCATGGGGGTGCTCCTCCTCCTCGCGGGCAGCAAGGCGGCCCAGGCATGAAGGCGGGCAAGCCCGGAGAGGGTTTGGGAGAACGCCTCCCAGGGTTCTCCCAAGTGGTGGTTCTGAAAGGCGGGCGCGTGATCGAT
>JBGOTH010000455.1:0-3520 GCA_041476345.1 Methylomirabilia bacterium | reverse complement strand
TTCGGCGAGGAACTTGCCGGTATGCGACGCCGCGACGGCCGCGACGGCCTCCGGCGTCCCTTCCGCCACGATCTCACCGCCCGCGTCGCCGCCTTCGGGCCCGAGGTCCACCACCCAGTCGGCGCCCTTGATCACGTCGAGATGATGCTCCACCACGAGCACGGTGTTGCCGGCGTCGACGAGACGGTGGAGCACCCCGAGCAGCTTGCGCACGTCGTCGAGATGCAAGCCGGTCGTGGGCTCGTCCAGCACGTAGAGGACGTCGCCGTCGGAGCGTCCGCCGAGCTCGGCGGCGATCTTGAGACGCTGTGCCTCCCCGCCGGACAGCGTCGTGGCCGGCTGGCCGAGGCGGAGATAGCCGAGGCCGACGTCCTGCAGGACGCGCAGCCGTCGCGCGAGCGCGTCGGACGCGACGAAGAACTCGACGGCGTCGTCGACCGTCATCGCCAGCACGTCGGCGATGTTCTTGCCGCGGTACTTCACGGACAGCACGTCGGGACGGTAGCGCTTGCCCTCGCACTCCTGGCATGTCACGTACACGTCCTCGAAGAAGTACATCTCGAGCTTTTCGAAGCCGTCGCCCCGGCACTTCTCACAGCGGCCGCCCGGCACGTTGAAGGAGAACGAGCCGGACGTGAGGGCAAGAGACTTGGCCCGCGGCAGGACGGAGAATAGCTTGCGGATCTCGTCGAAGGCCTTCGCGTACGTGACGGGATTCGAGCGCGGCGTGCGCCCGATCGGCTCCTGGTCGATGAGACGGACGCCCTTCAGGTACTCGAGGCCGGTGAGCGCGTCGTACGCGCCGGGCACCGCGTAGTCGGTCTTGAACGCGCGCGCGACCGCGCGATAGAGCGTGTCGTGGACGAGCGTGGACTTGCCCGAGCCGGAGACGCCCGTGACCGCGGTGAGCGTCCCGAGCGGCACGCGGACGGTGACGTCACGGAGGTTGTGCTCAGAGGCACCCAGGAGCGTGAGCCATCGGCGGGGCTTGCGTCGCTGGATCGGGATCGGAATGGTCTCGCGTCCCGTCAGGTAGCGCGCGGTGAGCGAGCGCGGATTGCCGCGGAACTCCTCCTGCGAGCCGCTGAAGACGATCTCCCCGCCGCGATCGCCCGAGCCCGGGCCCAGCTCGACCACGTGATCCGCCGCCTCGATGAAGCCGCGGTCGTGCTCGACCACGACGACGGTATTGCCGGCCTGCGCGAGCTCGTGGCAGAGATCGGCCAGGCGCGCGATGTCGCGCGCGTGCAGCCCGATCGACGGCTCGTCGAGAACGTAGAGCGTGCCCACGAGCCGGGAGCCGAGCGAGTTGGCGAGGTTGATCCGCTGGGCTTCGCCGCCGGACAGCGTCCTCGTCTGTCGGGCCAGGGTCAGATAACCGAGCCCGACGCGCAGCAGGAAGGTCAGCTTGGCCGTGAGCTGCTTTTCGATCTCGCGCGCGACCATCGTCTCCCACGTCGTGAGCTTCAGGTCGGCCAGCGTCCGCGCGGCCTCCTCGATCGTGAGCGCGCTGAACTCCGCGATGGTGAGCCCAGCCACCCGCACCGCCAGCGCCACCGGCTTGAGGCGG
Organism: Methylomirabilia bacterium; assembly: GCA_041476345.1. Lineage (GTDB taxonomy): Bacteria > Methylomirabilota > Methylomirabilia > Rokubacteriales > CSP1-6 > VGLJ01. Next base: position 1,950 of record JBGOTH010000455.1, on the reverse strand, counting down.
GCGCCGGCGCACGCGGGGCAGCGCGACTGGCTGCGGTAGCGCGAGAGGAACACGCGGACGTGCAGCTTGTAGCGATAGGACTCGACCTCTTCGAAGAATCTGCGGATGCCGGGGAACTTCTCGTCGCCCGCGTAGACGAGCTCGCGATGCTCCGGGGGCAGCGACTCCCACGGGGTCTCGAGGCTCACCTGGTGCCGCTTGGCCGCCTTCACCAGCTCGCGCTGGTACCACCTGCCCGACGGATACTTCCACGGCTCCACGGCGCCTCCGCCGAGGGTGACGCTGCGGTCCGGCACGACGAGGGTTTCGTCGTAGGTGAGCACGTTACCGAAGCCTTTGCACTCCGCGCAGGCGCCGAGGGGATGGTTGAAGGAGAAGAGGATCGGCTGCGGCCGCTCGAGCGGTTTGCCGCATGCGGCGCAGCGAAAATCGACGGCGAAGCGCTGCACGCCGGCACCGCCCACGTCGATCGAGACCTCGCCGCCCCCCTCGCGCAACGCCGTCTCGATCGACTCGGTGAGGCGCGCACGCCGCGCGGGATCGAGCACGACGCGGTCGAGGACCACTTCGGCCTCGCGGACACCGTCGAGCGCCGCCGCCTCGAGCTCCACCACGGCACCGTCCACACGCAGACGCGCGAAGCCGCGACGGATCAGGCTGGCGCGCAGCTCGGCGGCGGGAAGCCCCGCGGGCAGCGCGAGGCGGAAGCAGACCAGCGCGCGCTCCCCGCCATGGCGCGCGAGCAGCGTCTCCACGATGGATGCGCCGGAATGGTTCGCGGCTTCGCCTCCGCAGTCGGGGCAGTGGACACGACCGACTTTGGCGTAGAGGAGCCGCAGGTAGTCGTAGACCTCGGTGGCCGTGCCGACGGTGGAGCGGGCGGTGCGCACCGGGTTCTTCTGTTCCAGGGCCACCGCGGGGCGCACGTTGACGATGCGATCCACGTCCGGCCGGTCGACGCGATCGAGAAACATCCGCGCGTACGTGCTGAGCGACTCGATGTACCGCCACTGCCCCTCGGCGAAGAGCGTGTCGAACGCGAGGGACGACTTGCCGGAGCCGGACACGCCGGTGACCACGGTGAGGCGATCGTGCGGAATGTCGAGGGAGACGTTCTTGAGGTTGTTCTGCCGGGCCCCTTCGATGCGGAGGCTCCCGGGACGTGGCGGGCGCGCGACTCCCATGAACCTCCAATGTTACCCGAGTGCTCTCACGGGCGCTACCGGCGAAGGGCCCATCCGGGCCGGACGCGTTTGACAGCGCGCGGGCGCCCCGCTAGAATCGGCGGGTTGGGATTTGTTGATAATGATTCCTAAGAAGAGCCCGCGCCCGTCCGTCGAGACGCTGCGCGCGCGCGGCTTGCGCCTCACCGAGCCACGGCGTCTCATTCTCGCCGCGGTCCGCGCCACGGACGCCCACCCGTCCGCATTCGCCGTCTATCGCACGGTACGGCGGGGACGGCCAGGCGTCAGTCTCGCCACCGTCTATCGAAATCTGCGCCGGCTCGCCGCCGAAGGGTTCCTGCTCGAGCGCGCGGGGGCGGACGGTTTGCGTTTCGACGGCAACCTCGAGCGTCACGATCACTTCACATGCCTGTCATGCCGGCGCGTCTTCGACGTGCCCGCGGCGCGGGCGGCGGGCGCGCGCCATCGCGTGTCCGCACGAACGGGCTTCGAGGTGCTCGACCAACGCGTCGAGTTCTCCGGCCGCTGCGCCGCATGTCGCAGGCGTCGGCCACGTCGTGCTGCACCAACGGTCTGACAAGGAGGAGCGCCAATGGCAGGGAAGAACCTCAAGGGCACGAAGAGTTTCGACAACCTGAAGGACGCGTTCGCGGGCGAGTCGCAGGCGAACCGCCGGTACCAGTACTTCGCGCGGATCGCGGACATCGAAGGATTTCCCGACATCGCGGGACTGTTCAAGGACACGGCCGACGCGGAGACGGGCCAC
>JBGOTH010000454.1:0-3523 GCA_041476345.1 Methylomirabilia bacterium | reverse complement strand
CTGATCCGCTCGCTGCCGACGCGGCAGGGCGTGATCGGGGTGGCGACGTGCGACAAGGGCCTCCCTGCGATGATGCTGGCGCTGGCCGCGATGCGCGATCTGCCGACCGTGCTCGTCCCCGGCGGCGTGACGCTGCCGCCCCAGAATGGAGAGGACGCCGGGAAGATCCAGTCGATCGGCGCGCGGTTCGCTCACGGCGAGATCACGCTCGAGCAGGCGGCGGATCTCGGCTGCCGCGCGTGCGGCTCGCCGGGCGGCGGCTGCCAGTTCCTCGGAACCGCGGCGACGTCGCAGGTCATCGGCGAAGCGCTGGGACTGACACTGCCCCACGCCGCCCTCGCGCCCTCGGGGCAGCCGGTATGGCTCGACATGGCGCGACGGTCGGCACGCGCGGTCGTCGCGCTGCGCGCACGAGGACTCGCCACGCGTGACGTGGTCACCGATGCGGCCGTGCGGAACGCGATGGTCGTGCACGCCGCGTTCGGAGGCTCGACGAACCTTCTGCTCCACCTGCCGGCGATCGCACATGCGGCCGGCCTTCGACGGCCGTCGGTGGCGGACTGGATCGACGTCAATCGGCGCGTGCCGCGCCTCGTGGACGTGCTGCCCAACGGGCCGGTCGGCCATCCAACCGTGCACGTCTTCCTCGCAGGCGGCGTGCCGGAGGTGATGCTCCACCTCCGCCGGCTCAACCTGCTCGACGAGCGCTGCCTGACCGTGGCCGGCGAGCCGCTCGGACAGCTCCTCGACTGGTGGGAAGCCTCGGATCGCCGGCGCGCGATGCGCGAGCGCCTGCGGGCGTCGGACGGCGTCGACCCTGACGACGTCATCATGAGCGTCGAGCGGGCGCGGGGGCGGGGCCTCACGAGCACGGTGACGTTTCCGCGCGGCAACCTCGCGCCGGAAGGATCCGTGATCAAGAGCACCGCGATCGATCCATCCGTGGTGGACACGGACGGCGTCTATCGGAAGACCGGACCCGCGCGCGTGTTCACTCGGGAGCGTGATGCGATCGCCGCGATCAAGAGCCAGGGCGAAGACCGCATCAAGGCCGGCGACATCCTCGTGTTGATCTGCCGCGGACCCCTCGGTGCCGGGATGGAAGAGATCTACCAGATCACCGCGGCGCTCAAACATCTGTCCTTCGGGAAGCACGTGGCGGTTCTCACCGACGCTCGATTCTCCGGCGTCTCGACAGGCGCGTGCATCGGCCATGTCGGCCCCGAGGCGCTCGCCGGCGGTCCGATCGGCAAGGTGGTAGACGGTGATCTCATCCGGATCGTCGTCGACCGCAATCGCCTCGAGGGCACCGTCGACCTTGTCGCCGAGCGGCCGGGCGAAGCCCAGGAGTCCGTGAGTTCAAAAACCGGCGACCGCATTCTCGCCGCACGTGCTCCGCGACCCGACCTCGCGCCCGATCCCGACATCTCCCCGGACACACGAATCTGGGCCGCGCTGCAACAGGTGAGCGGAGGGACGTGGGGCGGCTGCGTCTACGACGCGGATGCGATCGTGAGGGCGCTTAGCCGCAGCGCGGGGCACACACCCTGAAGCGCGACTCCCGAGCGGGAGGAAGAATCACGCAAACGGGTGAGCGGGTGGCTCGAGCGGGTGGGCGCGTCACCCGAGCGGGCGGGCGCAAGCCCGGGAGCCCGCGAGTCCAACGCTGTTCCTGGGCGCAAGCGCCACTGGACGTCCGCTATCACGACGCCGAGTGGGGCGTGCCGGTCCGCAACGATCGCCGGCTCTTCGAACTCCTGATCCTCGAAGGGGCGCAAGCCGGACTCAGCTGGTCGACGGTGTTGCGCAAGCGGCCCGCCTATCGCCGTGCGTTCGACCGTTTTGACCCTCGGGCAGTCGCGGCCTACACGCCTGCCCGTGTGCGGGCGCTCCTCGGGGATCCCGGGCTCATTCGTAACCGCGCGAAGATGAGATCGGCCGTCGGCAACGCGCGCGCGTTCGTTGCCGTGCAGCACGAGCACGGAAGCTTCAGCGCTTTTCTGTGGAGCTTCGTGGACGGTCGGCCGCACACGAATGCCTGGCGGAGCCGACGACAGGTTCCGGCCGAAACCAAGACATCGCGCGCCCTGAGCCTCGCACTCAGCGCGCGTGGTTTTCGTTTCGTGGGGCCGACGATCTGCTACGCGTTCATGCAGGCCGTGGGCCTGGTGAATGATCACACGACCAATTGTTTTCGCTGGAAGGAGGTTCGCCGCCTCGAATCGACAGGTCGCGGTATACTTAAGTCATGACACGACCTGCTGCGACGGTCGTGGGCGGGTTGGCCGTCGCGTTCGTCGCGGCCCTGGGTTGGGTTCCGTACGCCGGTGCTCAGATGCCGAATCCTCACGGCACCTCGTCGATCCTGAGTGACCTCGGGTTTTCCTTGAGCAGTGCCGGCCCCGACAAGAACGCGATCACCTGGACCAAGAAAGGGCTACTCGTTCCTACTCCTTGGGGCGACTTCGAGGCGACGATCGTCTCCACGCCGGTCGATCGCATGGTGCGCGTGCCCCTGAGTCCGAACACCGACGCCACACCGCAGTGGCTGCAGCCGTACGTGACGGCAGGAGCACGGAAGAGCGTCGACGGAGATCCGGTGCTCGAGCAGGCACGTGCGGTCGCGTTCGGCGGAGACGTCGGAAGATCGAGCAACCTGAAGGCCGGGGCGGGCGTCGTCTTCAAACTCGACGGTAAGGTCGAGCTGTTCGGCGAGTATCAGTTCATGCGCCTCTACCGGGAGACGGATGGACGGGGGAGCCTGGGCCCGCTCGGAACGACACTCGACGCTACCGGCTTCTCGCTCGGACTCTCCGTCCGCTACTGATCTCGCCCGCATCCTCGCGCTGATGGCCGGGACGTCGGAGTCGATCCGCGGGCGTCAGCGGCGCGGGCCGCCGCGTCCGCCGCCGGGGCCGGAGCCCGTCGCCTTCTCGACCTTGATGGTACGGCCGTCGAGCGATGAGCCATTCAAACGGCTGACCGTCTGGTCCGCGTCCTCGTTCGTCGCCATTTCCACGAACCCGAACCCGCGCGAGCGTCCCGTATCCCGGTCGGTAACGATGGTCGCTGATTCGACGGTGCCCACCGCGGCAAAGGCTTCACGCAGGCTGTCGGTGGAGGTGGAATAGGAGAGGCCGCCGACGAAGAGTTTCACGGCCATGAGCGACGCTCCTTCTTGAGAAGGGTGCACGGCGCCGAACGGGTCAGACGAGGCGAAGTATACAGGTTCCTTCTGCCGATTTTCGCCGGCAATCCTCTTGACAGTGACCTTGCCAAAGACCGACCGTGGACTGACAACGCGCGATAGTACGGAGGGACAGCGCATGGCCGAAGGGGCGACGCGGGTCCGTGTAGCCGACGCAGGCGAGCTTTCACCGGGCGATGGGCGCGTGGTCGAGGTCGCCGGTCGGGTGGTGGCCATCTTCAACGTCGATGGGCGTTACTACGCGATCGACAATACGTGCCCCCACCGCGGAGGACCGCTCGGCGAGGGCGATCTCGACGGCACCCTCGTGTCCTG
>JBGOTH010000453.1:0-3525 GCA_041476345.1 Methylomirabilia bacterium | reverse complement strand
TACTCCGTGTCGTGGTCGGCACGCATGTACATCGCGTCGCGCACGATGTGGCCTTCGCGTCGCGCGTGCGCGAGCGGCACGCCTTCGAGCGTGAGCAGGCGCTCCTTCAGCCCGAGCTTGTCACCTGCGTACCCCGTCAGCGCACCCGAGCTTCCTACGACGCGATGGCACGGGACGACGATCGGCAGCGGATTGTGCCGCAGGGCCTGCGCGACGGCGCGGGTTGCCGTCGGGCGTCCGATCTCCCGTGCGAGGTGCGCGTACGACACGACGGCACCGTACGGCAACGCCGCGGTGGCCTGCAGGACTTCCCGCCGGAAGTCGCTGCCCGCGAGGCGGAAGTCGAGCGGCCACGCCAGCCGCGTGCGGTCACCCGCGAGGTACTCGAGGATCTGCTGATAGAACGGCTCGGTGTCGTTGCCGCCCTCGATCAGCTCGATGCCCCGGCGGCGCAGCAGGCGCGACGCCGCCACGCCGCGCGCGGATTCCAGGTACTCGACCGCGACGACGCCCTGTTCCGATCGCGCGATGAGGATGGGCCCGAGCGGCGAGCTCCACACGTGCGCGGTGACCGCACGTCGCCGGAGCTCGGCCAGGTGCCACTCGAGATCACCGAGCGCCGCGCCCGAGCGGTCGGCGATCACGGGGACGCCGCGCAGATCACCGACGATCCGATCGAGCGAGCGATAGCGCTCCATCTCGCGACGGCACGCCGCGCACCCATCCACGTGCTGCTGCACGAGCGCGATCGCCGCGGGAGCGGCGTCACCGGTTGCGGCAGCCACCAGATCCGGCTCGATGGCGCGGCAGGACGTCACCTTCGGGCTCATGCGGACACCTGACGGCCATGGGACGCCAAGGTTTCGTCGCCGAGCGAGTTCCGAATCTTGCGGAAGGCCTGGAAGACGTGGGCGCGGGCGCTGTCGGTGGAACACTCGAGGCTCTTCGCGATCTCCTCGTACGGCAGCTCGTGTACCTTGCGCAGCACGAACGCCGCGCGCTGCTTGGCGGGCAGCCGCTCGATCACCGCTTCGACCGTCGATCGGGCTTCGTTGAACAACGCCACTCCTTCCGGGCTCTCGCCGTCGCCCCCTCGCCCCTTCGCCCTTACCCGGTCGTGCGCCACGCGCCGGCGCTTCGAGGAGCGCAGGCTGTTGCGGAACAGGTTGGTCGCGATCGCGAACAGCCAGGCCCGAACGTTGGCGTCGGCCGGAAGCGCCCGATAGGCGCGGAATGCGTGCAGAAACGTCTCTTGCGAGAGATCCTCCGCCTCCGCCGAACGGAACGTCACCCGCCGCAGATAGCGATAGATCTCCGCATGATGCGTCGTCATCACCGTCTCGAACGGCTCCAGGCCCATGCGCCTCCCTACGCTCTATGAGACACCGCAAGGTCCGGGATGTGAACCGACGATCCCAGTCATACCGAGAATTCTAGCAGTCCACCCAGGCGACAGGCGGCACCGGCACGCTATAATTCGACGCCGAATGAAAGCGATCGCCTCCGCCGCCCTCGCCCTGCTGCTCACGCTCGGAGCGACCGCCGCCGCCCAGGACAACCGCGGGCTGATCGAGTCGAAGGAGTCGCTCTACAACAACATCTACGTCTACAAGCAAGGCAGCTACGTCACCATGACCTTCGGACACAACCGGACGCTCTACACCGAGAGCGTCTACAACACGCTCGATGACCGCGAGCTGCCGGTGGCCTACACGCGCTACATGACCGCGAGCCTGATGTACCCGAAGAAGATCGGCTCGGTTCTCGAGATCGGCTTCGGCGGCGGGCGCACCGCCTGGTACCTGCACCGGTTCTTTCCCACCGTGCCGATCACGTCGGTGGAGCTCGACCCCGCCGTCGTCGCCCTCGCGAAGAAGCACTTCGGGATCAAGGACGAGCCCGGCTTTCACCTCGCGACCAGCGACGGCCGCATGTACCTCGCGAGCTCCAAGACGCGCTACGACATCATCCTCATCGACGCGTACCGCGGCCCGTTCGTGCCGTTCCACCTCCTGACCAAGGAGTTCTACCAGCTCGTCAAGGACCACCTCGCGGAGGGCGGCGTGGTGGCCCAGAACGTCGAGCCGTCCACGATGCTGTTCGACTCGGCGGTGAAGACGATGCAATCCGTCTTTTCGCAGGTCGACTTCTACGAGGCGGCCGGCAACCTCGTGAGCATCGCGTACGACGGGCCGCCGCGCTCCGCCGATGAGCTGGCGCGCGTGGCCCGTGAACGCCAGGCGGCCTCCCGGCTGCGTTACGAGCTGGAGCCGATGCTCCAGCAGCGCCGCCGCCTCCTGTCCGACACGATCGACCTCAAAGCCAAGCTGCTCACCGACGACTTCGCTCCGGTCGAAACGCTCAAGAACATCGAGCGCCACAACCGGAAGTGGAAGTAATGGCCGTCTCGCTGTACGTCAACGCGTTCGCGCTCGGCGGCGTGCTCATGGGGTTCGAGATGCTGGGCAGCCGGTACCTGTTCCCCTACTTCGGCGGCAGCATCGGCACGTGGGCGGGGCTCATCTCCACCGTGCTCGTAGCCCTGACCATCGGCTACCTCGCCGGCGGCGCGATCGTCGACCGGCACCCGACGCCGCGCGTGATCGCGGTCGCGGTCTCCGTGGCGGCGCTGTACCTGACCGCCGTCCCGGTCCTCGCCGACTTCGTGATGTCGTCCATCCTCACCTCCCTCGGCGCCGGGGTCGCGGGCATCCTCTTCGCGGCCTCCGTGCTCCTGCTGGTACCGCTCTCGCTGCTCGGCATGTTCTCCCCCGTCGCCATCCGGCTCTTGCTCCGAACCACGAACGAGACGGGCCGTGTCGCCGGCGTCGTCTATGGAATCTCCACCCTCGGCAACGTCTTCGGCACGCTCTTCACGACCTTCTTCCTCATCCCCACCATCGGCTCCCGCGCGATCACGTATCTCTTCGCCGCCGTGCTGGCGGCCTGCGCAGCGAGCCTGTTCACGTTGCGCGGAAGGACTCGATAGATGGCGCGCTGCCTGCGGCTGCTGTTCCTCGCGGCGATCCTGACCTCGGTGCCGTTCGCGTTCGCCAGCGACACGGTGCTGGCGAAGGCGAACTATCCGGAGGGCCCGCTGTGGTACCGCCAAAAGCTCTACTACGGCGAAATGGTGCGAGACCGCGTCACGATCTCCACGGATCTGAAGACCACGGCGACGTTCTGGGAAATGCCGGGGTGCGGCCCCGTGTCGATCGCGCCCTATCGTCAGCAGGAGCTGCTCGTCCTCTGCCACATGGCGCACAAGGTCGTGCGCGTCTCGATGGCCGGGGCGACGATCCGCGTGATCGATCGGGACAGCGGTGGACTCCCCATCGTCCATCCCAACGACTCCGACGCGGACGACAAGGGCGGCGTGTACTTCACGGCGTCGGGCGAGTTCCATCCGTCCGCCCCGGCCACCGGCGCGGTGCTCTACCTCGACCGTGACGGCAAGGTCCGGCGGCTCGCCGACGGCATCCGCTACGCGAACGGCATCGCGGTCGACCTGAAGAACCGGCGCGT
>JBGOTH010000452.1:0-3526 GCA_041476345.1 Methylomirabilia bacterium | reverse complement strand
TCGACCACCTGCAGCGTCATGTTCGGCACCGCCACCTTGATCTCCGCGATGGCCTGCTTGGCCGCCTTGTTGCCGACGGTGTCCATCATGTAGGCGGCGTGGAGCACGAGCAGCCGCGCCTGGTCGATCTTGATGCGCGCCTCCGCCAGGCGCTCGAGGGTGACGTCGAACTCGGCCACGCGCTTGCCGAAGGCCACGCGGTTTATCGACCGCTTGCACATCAGCTCGAGCGCGCGCTCGGCGACGCCGATCTGCCGCATGCAGTGATGGATGCGGCCGGGGCCGAGCCGGCCCTGTGCGATTTCGAAGCCTCTGCCCTCGCCCAGCAAGAGATTCGAGGCGGGCACGCGCACGTTCTCGAAGAGGACCTCGCCGTGTCCGTGCGGCGCGTCGTCGTAACCGAACACCGTCAGCATCCGCTTCACGGTGATGCCCTTCGCGTCGCGCGGGACCACGATCATCGACTGCTGCTTGTACTTGTCCGCGTTCTTCGCGTCCGTCTTGCCCATGAAGATGAGGACCTTGCAGCGCGGGTCGCCGATGCCGGACGTCCACCACTTGTGCCCGTTGATCACGTAGGAGTCGCCGTCGCGGATGATCGACGACTCGATGTTCGTCGCGTCCGACGACGCGACCTTCGGCTCCGTCATCGCGAAGGCGGAGCGGATCTTGCCTTCGAGCAGCGGCACCATGTACTGCTTCTTGAGGTCTTCGTTGGCATACCGCTCGAACACTTCCATGTTGCCCGTGTCGGGCGCCGAGCAGTTGAACACCTCGGGCGCAATGTGTGAGCGCCCCATCACCTCGCAGAGCGGCGCGTATTCGAGGTTCGTCAGGCCCGCGCCGTTGCGGCTCTCGGGCAGGAAGAGGTTCCAGAGACCCCGCTCCTTCGCGATGGCCTTCAGCTCTTCCATGATCGGCGGGATCTGCCACCGGGTCTTGCCGGCGTCGAGCTGCTCGTGGAAGACGTGCTCGTTCGGATAGACGTGCTTGTTCATGAAGTCCGTGAGCTGCTCCATGTACATCTTCGTCTTCTTCGAGTACTCGAAGTCCATGGCCCTTCTCCTTGCGTGAACTGCGACGAATTGCGTGAACTGCGATGAAGCTATGCCGGATGCCTCAGGGCGTCAAGCGCCGGGGCGTCGCCGTGCTAGGCTGAGCACTCGTGGTGCCTCGCTTGGCGGAGTGCACGTGGATCGAGGCGCGCGCCCGCGCGCGCGATCCGCGCAGCGTTGTCCTCCTGCCCCTCGGCGCCGTCGAGCAACACGGCCCGCATCTCCCCCTGCTCGTCGACTGGCTCGGCGCGGAGGAGCTCGCGCGGCGCATCGCGCCGCATCTGAAGCGGGCCGGGTGGAAGCCGCTCCTCGCCCCCTCGCTTCCCTACGGCGCCAGCCCGCTCGCGGAAGACTGGAGCGGCACCGTGTCCCTCTCGGTCACGACGCTACGCCGGGTGATCGGCGAGCTGGTCCGGGCCCTCGCGCGCCACGGCTTCCGCCGCGTCGTGCTCACGAACTACCAGGCGGATCCCGGGCACCTGCGCGCGATGGCGCTCGCCCGGCGCGATCTCGCGCGCGTGCGCGGGCTCACCGTCCTGTTCGCCGGGTTCTCGCCGGATCCGTCCGCCGCCATGCTCACGCCGCGGGTGACGCGTCTCTTGCGGAGCGCTCGGCCCGCGCTCGAATGGCACGCGGGAGAGATGGAGACGTCGATGATGCTGGATGCGGCGCCGCGGCTCGTGCGCCGTGACATCGCGCGCCGTCTGCCGCCGACGTGGGTCGACTGGCGATCAGCGCTCGCGCGGGGCACGACGACGTTTCGGACGATGGCGCCGCGCGGGCGGGGATACTTCGGCTCGCCCGCGAAGGCGCGGGCGTCGACGGGGCGCCGGGCCATGGCCCTGCGCGCCCGACTCATCGCCGCCGAGCTGCTCGCCGCGTTGACTCGGCCGTCGAGGTGATCCTTGGGGTCATGCTATCGTGGGAATGTCGATGACGTTCGCCGTTCCCTTCCGCGATACGTTGTGGAACGTCTCGCTCCGGGCCGCCCTCGGCGCAAGCTTGCTGGCCGGCTCCTCCGGTGTCAGTCGAGCCGCCGAGCCTCCGCCCGGGCCCGCGATCCTTCAGCAGATGCGTAGCTTCAACACGATGGGCAGCGTGCTCTACATCGCGGCGCATCCGGACGACGAGAACACGCAGGTCATCACCTACCTGGCGCGCGGTCGTGGATACCGGACGGCTTATCTCTCGCTCACGCGCGGCGACGGCGGCCAGAACGTGCGCGGCCCCCAGCTGGGCGAGCCGCTGGGCGTGGCGCGCACTCAGGAACTGCTCGCCGCGCGGCGTCTGGACGGGGGACGACAGTATTTCACGCGGGCGAAGGACTTCGGGTTCTCCAAGGACTACCAGGAAACGCTGAGGATCTGGGAGCGGCAGGCAGTCCTGGCTGATATCGTCCGCGTGATCCGCTCGTTCCGGCCCGACGTGATCGTGACCCGTTTCTCTCCGCAGCCCGGGAACACTCACGGCCATCACACCGCGTCCACCGTCCTCGCCATCGAAGCCTTCAAGGTCGCCGGCGACCCCCTGGCATTCCCCGAACAACTCGGCGAGCTGACCCCCTGGCAACCCAAACGCATTCTCCACAACCTCGGTGTGCGCGGTGGAGGAGCCGACGCCGCCGGCGGCGACCGGGCAGGCGCCGTGCAGATCGAGGTCGATGGCAGCGACCCGGTGCTGGGCGAATCGTTTTCCACGATCGCCGCCCGCAGCCGAGCCATGCACAAGACGCAGGGCTTCGACGTGGGCGAGCCGCCGGGCGGCTGGCGGAAGACCGAGCTCTTCGTGACGCTCGGGGGCGAACCCGCGATCCACGACATCCTCGACGGAGTGGACACGACGTGGAACCGCGTGCCCGGTGGCGCTGAGATCGGACGACTGACCGGGGAAGCGATCGCGCGATTCACCTCGGAAGACCCGGCGGCCAGCGTGCCCGCTTTGTTGGCGATCCGCAGCCGAGTTTCCGTGTTGCCCGCTGACCCTGTCGTCAGCGACAAACGCCGGCAACTGGATCGGATCATCCAGGCCTGCATCGGTCTCGAGGTGGGGACCGTGGTGGATCGACCCGAGGCCGTGCCCGGCGAGACGTTGAAGATGCGCCACACGGCGGTCGTGCGATCTCGTATCCCTGTTCGCTGGACGGCGGTGCGTTACCCGAGCATTCAGCGCGCGGTCACCAAGATCCTCGCACTGCGCGCGAACCGACCGGCCGTCCGTGACGCGACCCCGACCCTGCCCGCCACCACGCCGCCAAGCCAGCCGTATTGGCTCCGCAAGGAGGGCACGGCCGGCTTGTTTCATGTGGACGATCTTTCTCTCATCGGCCGTCCGGAGAATCCGCCCGTGTTCCCGATCGAGTACGTCTTTGAAGTCGGCCGTCAAACGCTGGTGATCTCAGGTGAGCCGACGGCGGCGGATCCTGCGAACGCGTCCATGCGCCGCCGATTGGAGGTCATCCCACCGGTCTCACT
>JBGOTH010000451.1:0-3527 GCA_041476345.1 Methylomirabilia bacterium | reverse complement strand
GAACGGCATCTGGCTCAACGAGGCCTTCGCGACGTTCATGGAGATGTTGGCCGTGGACGCGTGGAAGCCGCAGTGGCGGCGCTGGACGTCGTTCGGCGTGTCGCGCGCCGCCGCCTTCGTGGTCGACGGCCTGCATGCGACTCGGCCGATCGAGTTTCCCGTGAACGCGCCGCGCGAGGCGGATGCGATGTTCGACGTGCTCACGTACGAGAAGGGCGCGTCGGTCCTTCGGATGCTGGAGCAGTATCTCGGCGCTCGTGTCTTCCGCCAGGGCGTGCGCGACTATCTGCGGGCGCATCGCTTCGGCAACGCCGACACGGGCGATCTGTGGTCGGCGCTCGGCCGGGCGTCGGGGCAGCCGATTCCGGCCGTGATGGACGGCTGGATCTTCAGCCCCGGCTATCCGCTCGTCAGCGCGCGGCGCGAGGGCGACGAGCTCGTCCTCAGCCAGCAACGCTTTGGGTATTTGGAGCTTGCGGGGGGATCGGAGGCCTTTCCGGCCCAGCTCTGGAAAGTTCCGATACAGGTTCGAATCGATACCACCGACACGCGCGTCCTCCTTGAAGCCAGCGAGCATCGCGTGAAGCTGCCGGGCGGCTTCAGGAAGGCGCTCGTCAACGCGGGGGGGCACGGCTTCTATCGCGTGCGCTACGCGCCCGATCTCCTGGAAGCGCTCGTGAGCCGACTCGATGCCCTCGAGCCGATCGAGCGCTTCAACCTCGTGAACGACGCCTGGGCCGCCGTCCTGGCCGGGCTCATGCCGGTGACTGACTACCTCGACTTCACGGCGCGGTTCCGCGACGAGGGTGATCGCAACGTGTGGTCGGCGATCATCGGCTCGCTCCAGGCACTCAACCGTGTGATCACTCCCGCCGAGCGCCCGGGGCTCGAAGCGCTCGTGCGCGCTCGCGTGTCGCAGGCACTCGCGGCACTCGGCTGGACACCGCGGCCCGACGAGGACGAGCTCACACGCCAGCTCCGCGGCGATCTGCTGCGGGCCCTGGGCACCCTCGGCAACGATGCCGCCACGCAAGCGCGCGCCGCCGAGCTCTACGCGGCGCACGAGAAGAAGCAGACGGAGGTCGACGCCAACGTGTTGCCGGCGCTCATCGCGATCTGCGCGACCGCGGGCGACGAGGCGCGCTATCGCGAGTTCCTCGAGCGCTTCCGCCGCGCCACCACGCCGCAGGAGGAGCAGCGCTATCTCTACGCCCTCACCGCCTTCCGCCAACCGGCACTCGTCGACGAGACGCTCGCGCGGACCGTGAACGGTGAGATCCGGACGCAGGACGCGCCCTTCGTGAACCGCTCGATGCTCATGACCGTGCACGCGCGCGAGCGCGCGTGGACCTTCGTCAAGAGCCACTGGGACGCCATGGACGGGATGTATCCGAAGCACGCGCTGCGCCGCATGGCCGAGGGCGTGATCGGACTCGCGACGCCCGCGCTCGAGCGCGACGTCCAGGAGTTCTTTACGAGCCGCAAGATCGACCTGGGCGGCAAGCAGCTCGCGCAGTACCTCGAGCAGCTGCGCATCGCAGTGGCGCTCAGCGAGCGCGAGGGCACCGCGCTCTCACGCGCGCTCGCGCGCTTCGCCTAACCTGGATTATTCATGAGCGGGGCCGGGAGTGTGCCGCTCCTGTCCTCGCCGAGGTGAGGGCGGTGGGCCGGGGTGGACGGCCGACATCCGCAGCCGCCTCGGCGAGGACAGGAGGCGTCTATCCCGGCCCACCGCCCTTACCTCGGCTGCGGATGTCGCCGGCACACCCCCGGCCCCGCTCATGAATAATCCAGGTTAGGCGAAGCGCGCGAGCGCACGCGAGAGCCGCACGCGCGGGCGTGGTCACGGCGCGCGCGCCTCGAGCAGGCGCAGCACCGGCTCGACGAGGCGCTCCGCGATCGCGGCGTTGCCGGGCGGCGTCAGGTGCATCCCGTCCCACGCGAGCGCGTGATCACGCAGATCGATCGTCCGGCCGAGATCGAGGTACGCGACGCGCGGATCGCTCCCGTAGCGGTCGCGAAGCAGCGCGGCGAGCTGCGCCTGCTGCAGGACATGCGTGTCCGAGATGTACGGCTGCGCGACGACGAGAGCCCGCGCGCCGTGCGCGAGCGCCGTGTCCACGGCCAGGCGCATGGACTCGCAGTACCGCGAGAACGGCTCGGCGCAGGCCCGTCCCGCCGGCACCGTCGCCTCAGGCGGGTTCCGATCGCGACGCAACGGCCCCAGCACGTGCTCGAGCCCGCGCGCGACTTCTCCGGCCGCCTTCAGCGCTCCCGCCGCCGCTTTGTCCGCGAGATTCGGACGAAAGACCGGATCCTCGCGCCCGAAGCGCTCGCCGAGATCACCGCCGTATCGAATGGCGCGCGCCTTCTCGCTGAGCACAAGCGGGAGGATCGGCAGGTAGCCCGTCGCCCGAAACACCGGTGAGTCGTGGCGAAAGGCATGCGTGTTCAGACGACGGAGGTCGTTGTACCCTTCGTAGAGCACGGCGACGTCGTAGCGGAGATACGCGTAGTCCTCGAGCGTGAACTGCAGCGACCACGCGCCTTCCTTCGGATAGCCGAGGTTGACCACCGTCACGGGCGCGCCTGGCGGACGGAGGGCGGCGACCCGGCGCGCGAGGTACGCGGGAAAGCTCTCCTGCGTCGACACGCCGAACCCGAACGTCGTGCTGCCGCCGGTCACCACCACGCGGCGCTCACCGCGCTCCTTGCGTCCCACCACCGGGCCGCGATAGCCCCAGCGGTTGAGACCGAGGGTCTTCGCGTAGTGACGGCGCAGCAGCTCGTCGACGACGCCGAGCGCGACGACGGTCAGGACGAGCGAGAGCGCGACGGTGATCGCAGCGAACGCGACTCGCTTCCGCCCCCACCGCGGCGGGCTCACCGCGTGAGCACGCGTCCCACCGCCATTCCGGCAACGCACAGGGCGAGGCAGAGCACGGTGGTGACGACGACGTTGATCCCCGCCGCGCGCCACGCGCCGAGCTGCGCCAGGCGGACCGTCTCATAGCTGAACGCGGAGTACGTCGTGAGACCGCCCATGACACCGGTCGCGAGCAGGAGCCGGCTCTCCTCCGAGAGCACGCGGACCCCCGCGAGCTGCTGCACCAGGCCGATCAGGAATGCGCCGGTGAGATTGACGAGCAGTGTGCCGTAGGGGAAGTCGGGGCCGATCCATCGCGCGGCGCCGAGCGCGATCAGATAGCGCACGCCGCTGCCGAACGCGCCGCCCGCGCAGACGAGAACCAGGCGCTGCACGGCGGGATTGTAGTCCGTTCCGTTCCCGGTGGTTCAGTGATAGCTTTCCCGTTATGAAACGTGCGTGGCTGGGGGCCGTGCTGGTAGCCGTGGCGCTCACGAGCGCAGCGCCGGCCGGGGCGGTAACGGTGCAGGAAACGATCCTCCGCGCGAAGCCCGCCGTCGCCCTCATCACCGCCAGGATCGACGCCGAGGTCACCCTCAACTGCGGCGCGGGGCCCGTCACGGTGGCCACGGCGCCCTTCGTGGAGACAGGCACCGGATGG
>JBGOTH010000450.1:0-3534 GCA_041476345.1 Methylomirabilia bacterium | reverse complement strand
GCGGCGGCCGCCTGTTCGAGGTGGTCGAGCGTGGACGCGCCGACCAGCGCCGTGCTGATCGCGTCGTGGCTGATCGTGAAGCGATACGCGGCTTCCACCATGCTGGACACGAAGCCGTCTTTTACTAGCCCCTTCAAGACCTCCGCGTAGCGCGCGTCCGCTTCGTACGTCGGGCCCGAGCCGATCGGAGCGACGGACGGTTGAGCAAGCGGATGACGCGCCGCCGCGCCACTGAGCGCGCCGGCGGCGAGCACGCGCACGCCGATCGTCCCGATGCCCTTCTGCTTCGCTCTGGGCATCAGCCCTTTGAAGTCGATGCCGGTGGAAGGCACGCGGGCCTGGCCGCCCGCGGTCGGATTCAGCAGGTTGTAGAACACCTGCGCCGTGTAGATGGCGCCGGCGTCGATCACGCGAAGAAGCGCCTCCGGCTCGCCGAGCGCGGTGATGCCGAAGAATCCGATCTTGCCCTGCTTCTGCAACGCTTCGAGCGCGGGGATGGCTTCGTCGAGCACCTGCCGGAGGCTCATCGTGCTGCCGGCCGCCGCGTCCGCGATCGCGTTGTGGAGCTGCAGGAGGTCGACGCTCGGCAGACCGAGCCGACCGAGGCTCGCCTCGAGCGAGCGCGTGATCGCTCCGCGGATGTCAGAGAGCTCCTCCGGACGGAGCCGCACCTTCGTCCCGACGTATACGTTGGGACGCAGCTCCTTCAGGACCTGGCCGAGATGCGTTTCCGACACGCCGTTGCCGTAGGCCGTCGCGGTGTCGAAGTAGTTGACGCCGAGCTCGACCGCGCGGGCGACGGCGCGCGTGCGGTCGGCCGGCGTGCCACGCACGATGAGCCCGCCCACGTCGCCGCAGCCGTAGCCCAAGGTCGACACGCTGATTCCCGTTCGTCCGAGCGCTCGATATTCCATGGATCGATCCTCCTGTGTCGGGCCGCCCTGTTATACACTTTGACTTGATCACGCGCCGAAAGACAGCGATGCTCTCGTGACTCTGTAAGGAGGTTTCACCCATGGCCGTCAAGCTCGACCGCGCTGCCCAGGTGACCGGCAACATCGTCCACTTCGAGCACGTCAACGTTACGGTGCCCGACCCGCAGATCGCTACCATCTTCTGGATCATGGGCATGGGGTTCACGCGTGATCCCTACCTGATGGTCGGTGTCGACAACATGTGGGCGAACATCGGCATGCAGCAGTTCCACCTGCCGACGCGCCCGGCCCAGGTGCTGCGCGGTGTGGCCGGCATCGTCGTGCCGGATCTCGAAGCGCTCCGCATGCGCCTCGAAGAGGTGAAGCCGCGCCTCGCGGGCACGCAGTTCAAGTGGGAGAACGAGGACAAGCACGTCGCCGTCACGTGCCCGTGGGGCAACAAGCTCCGCTGCGCCGGCCCGGGTCCGGAGTTCGGCGACATGACGCTCGGCATGCCCTACGTCGAGTTCACGGTGCCGGTCGGGAGTGCCGCAGGCATTGCGCGCTTCTACGACGAGATCATGGGCGCCCCCTCGGCGGTCGTGGAGTGCCGTGGCGCGCCGGCGGCGAAAGTCCGCATCGGCGGCGAGCGGCTCTCCTTTATCTTCCGCGAGACGAAGGATCCGATCCCGGCGTACGACGGGCATCACGTCGCGATCTACATCTCCGACTTCCACACGCCGCACAAGAAGCTCGTGGACCTCGGGCTCCTCTCGATGGAGAACGGCCCGTACGAGTGGCGCTTCAAGGAGATCGTCGACCTCGACACGAAGAAGGTGCTCTTCGAGATCGAGCACGAAGTGCGCAGCATGACGAACCCGCTCTACATGCGGTCGCTCGTCAACCGCAACGCCGCCCAACAGCAGCGGACGTACCAGCGCGGCAAAGACGCGTTCTACCCGGGAGCGTAGCTCGGAGGGGGGCTTCGCCCCCCTTCCGACGAACAGAAAACGGCGAGCCATTCGGCTCGCCGTTTCTGTTCTGCCTCCCCCCAGCAACGACAGAACGGAGGGGCGTCGCCCCTCCGGACCTCCCCCGCCAGGATTGCGCGGGCCAAGCCCGCGCTCGAACGTGATGTGATTGGCGGCTCGGCGTAGATTTCGCGTTCCGTCGTACACTCGGCTGAACGATGCCTCCGGCGCGCAAACCAATTCCCCCAACCGTCATTCTGCTTGTGCGGCACGGAGTCACGCCGACGACCGGGAAGATCTTGCCCGGCCGCGCGGCCGGGCTGCATCTGAGCGACGAAGGCCGGCTCCAGGCGGAGGGCGCCGCGAAGCGGATCGCTCATTTGCCTCGCGTCGCCGCGATCTACTCCTCGCCCCTCGAACGCGCGCGTGAAACCGCCGCGCCCGTCGCGCGCGCGAGGCGGATGCCGATCCGCATCGACCGCGGGCTGCTCGAATGCGACTTCGGCGAGTGGACGGGCGAGCGGCTGGATCGACTGAGCAAGCGCCCGGAGTGGGACGTCGTGCAGCGGCACCCGAGCGCGTTCCGCTTCCCCGGGGGCGAGTCGTTCACGGAGATGCAGGCGCGGATCACCGGCGCGCTCGCGCGGCTGGTGGCGCAGCATCCCGGCCGCGTCATCGTCGCCGTCTCTCACGCCGATCCGATCAAGACGGCGGTGGCGCACGCGCTCGGCATGCCGCTCGATCTCTTCCAGCGCATCGTCATCGCTACCGCGTCGATCACCGCGATCGCCTATGGACGGACGAGCGTGACCGCGCTCACCGTGAATTCCGTCGACGGCGATCTCGCCTCGGTGGTGGGATGAGCGAGTCGTTCGAGCTTCCGTCCCCCGACTACTTCACGATCGGCGCCGTCGGTGCGCCCGGCCAGCGCGTCTTCTATCTTCAAGGGCGCGAGGCCCGGCGCGTCGTCACGCTGAAGGTCGAGAAGGAGCAGATCGCGGCGCTCGCGGATTACATCGCCGGCGTGCTCGCCAAGCTGCCCGAGCTGGGCACGGTCGCGACGGACCTGCCGCTGCTGGAGCCGGTCGAGATCGCGTGGGCGGTCGGCGCGCTCGGCCTCGGCTACGACGAGACGAGCGACCGGGTCGTCGTCGTCGCCAACGAGGCGGTCGAGCAGGAGTCAGAGGAAGAGGAAGAGGATGGCGAAGAAGCGACGCAGGAAAGCGCCGAAGCGCCCGAAGGCGCGACCGCGCGCTTCCTCATCACGCGCGCGCAGGCCGCCGTGTTCGTCGAGCGGGCGCGCGCGCTCGTCCGCGCAGGGCGGCCCATCTGCCCGATGTGCAGCCAGCCCAAGGACCCAAGCGGCCACGCCTGTCCCCGGAGCAACGGGCACGTTGTCCACGCCGAGTGACCTCGAGCTCCTGTGCGGCGGTGAAGTCACCGTAAAGGGCCGGATGCCGGACAGCTCGAACGCGACGTTTCTCGTCGAAGTCGCGCTGAATGGAACCACGGGCTTCGCGGTCTACAAGCCCGGCCGCGGCGAACGTCCGCTGTGGGATTTCCCGCCCGCGCTGTACCGGCGCGAGATCGCCGCGTACCTCCTGTCGGAAGCGCTCGGGTGGGGCCTGGTGCCGCTGACCATCGAGCGT
>JBGOTH010000449.1:0-3542 GCA_041476345.1 Methylomirabilia bacterium | reverse complement strand
TTTTCAGTCGTGGTTCGATCACAAATACGGCCACGACGTGCCCGTGCGCCATCATACGTGGGTCAAGGCGCACATCATGTGCGGCGTGAAAACCAACGTCGTCACCGCCATCGAGATTCACGGCCAGCGCGCCGCCGACGTAAAGCAGTTGCCCGCGCTCGTGGCGACGACCATTCTTGGGCAGCATCACGGTTTGCCCATGAAACCTCCCGATTTAGAAGTTTTCATGGGCAAAGCCTTATGTTGTTGACAAGTAGGGTTTGATGTAAGGTACGGCCCAATTCAAGAGCCATCGCTCGTCCGCTCCGTCCCGCAGCAAGACATAGGGAGGGCAAGAGGCCATGCGCTCACGACACCGGAACACCACGCTTCTTCTCGCAACGATCGTTCTCACCCTGCTTCTCGCAGCTCCACCGACCACGGACGCCCAGACGCCGAAGCGTGGTGGGACCCTGCGCGTCTCGTACGGCAACGAGATCGCCAACCTCGATTTCCACACGGCGCCCGGCTACGAAATGATGTGGGTCGCGATGAACATCGGGTGCGGACTGCTGGACATCACGCCCGACGGCAAGTTCGTCCCCGACGCGGCCGAGTCGTGGTCCGTGTCCCCCGACAGCCTGCAGTACACCTTCAAGCTCAAGAAGAACGTCGTCTTCCACGACGGCACGCCGGTGGACGCCAAGGCCGTGAAGTTCAGCTTCGACCGGCTCATGGACCCCGCGACCAAGTCCGGCATGCGGAGCTTCTACAGCGCCGTGCAGAGCGTGGAGGCCGTCGATCCGCTGACCGTGCAGGTGCGCATGAAGCAGCCGTACGCGTTCTTCCTGCACATGCTCGCGGCGTATCGCACCGGCCTCGTCCTCTATTCGCCGGCGGCGACCGAGAAGTTCAGTCTCGAGGACCGCAAGCAGGGCAAACCCGGCGCGGTCGTCGGCTGCGGGCCGTTCAAGCTGGTGGAGTGGGTGAAGGGCAGCCATCTCGTGATGGACCGCTTCGACAAGTACTTCAAGCCGGGCCTGCCCTACCTCGACCGCATCGTGATCCGCACGATCAAGGATCCGATCACGGAGATGGCGGCGTTCAAGAACGGCGAGATCGACTTCATCGCCTCGTTCTCGCCCGAGCATGTCGACACGCTGAAGGCGCAGATGCCGAAGGCACAGATCATGACGGGGAAGGAAACGACCCCGATGGTCGCGGCGATGAAGGTCACCGTCCCCAAGGACGGCAAGCCGATGTCCAAGGAGCGCGCCCCGCACCCGATCTTCGGTGACCTGCGCGTGCGCAAGGCCGTCGGGTGCTACGGGATGGACCGCAAGGAGATCGTGAAGATCGCCTTCAAGGGCCAGGCGACGCCCTGGTTCGCGATGGCGCCTCCCGGAACGCTGGAGTCGGTCGACCTGAACTACCTCTGCCCCTACGACCCGGCGAAGGCGAAGGCGATGCTGGCCGAGGCCGGGTACGGGCCGCAAAAGCCGCTGACCTTCGACATCATCGCCGACACCGAGAAGAGCGTGTTCAACGTCATCGCCGCCGTGATCAAGGAGCAGATGGGGCGCATCGGCGCCGTCGCGAACATCCGGGTGGTCGACAAGGTCACCTGGATGAACACGGCCCTGCAGGACGGGCCGTGGGACATGTACGTCGAGGACCTCCTGTCGCTGCTCACCATCGACAGCAACGGCTATCTCTCGAACAGCACGTCGACGTGGAGCCACCCACGCCACAACGACAAGAAGGTCGACGAGTACTACGACCGCTACTCGAAAGAGATGGACACCGCGAAGCGCAAGGCCATCGGCAAGGAGCTCCTCGAGTACATGGCCGACAAGATGTACTGGAACAACGTCTCCGGCTCGCCGTTCTACATGGTCGCCCAGCCGTACGTGAAGAACTACACGTACAACGCCGAGTTCGAGGTGCACTGGTACACGGTCTGGCTCGACAAGTAGGCGGCGGCAGGTGCGCGTCTACATCCTGAAACGCCTGATCGAGATCGTGCCGACGATCCTCGCGATCACCTTCGTGGTGTTCGTGATGATGCAGTCGGTTCCCGGCGATCCCGCGGTCGCGCTCCTCGGCGACGCCTATACCGAGGAGGATGCCGTCAAAGTGCGGCTCGAGTACGGGCTCGACAAGCCGATCGTCGTCCAATACGTCATCTGGCTCGGGAAGCTCGTCCAGGGCGACTGGGGGCGCTCGATCCTCAGCGGGCGGCCGGTGCTGCAGGACGTCCTGCTCCGGTTGCCGGTGACCCTCGAGCTCATCGTGCTCTCCATGGGCGTGGCGCTCGCGATCGCAATCCCGGCCGCGATCATCGGGGCTCTGAAGCAGAACACCTGGGCGGATTACACGGCCACGTCGATCGCGATGATCGGCGTCTCTATCCCCGAGTTCTTCATCGGCGTCCTCCTGCTCCTCCTCTTCTCGATCGGGCTCGGCGGCCTGCTGCCGAGCTCCGGCTGGGTGTACCTGCCCGGCACGTGTCCGACCATCGTGTGCGCGGCGGGGCTGCTGGGGAACGCCACGCACATCCTCATGCCGGCCATCGCGCTCGGCATCGGACGGGCGGCGCTCCTCACGCGGCTGCTCCGCGCCAGCATGCTGGAGGTCATCCGCTCCGAGTACGTCACGACGGCGCGCGCCAAGGGTCTCGCCGAGCGGCCCGTCGTGTTGAAGCACGCGCTGAAGAACGCGCTCATCCCCACGGTCACCGTCATGGGCCTCCAGGTCGGATTCCTGATCGGCGGCGCGATCGTGGTGGAGACGCTCTTCGCGATGCCCGGGATCGGCACCTTCGGGCTCGACGCGATCATCGCGCGCGACTACCAGCAGGTTCAGGGCTTCGCGCTCGTCACCGCCTTCGCGTTCGTCGTGATCAACCTGCTCGTCGACCTCACCTACACCTTCCTGGATCCCCGGATCCGGTACGCCTGAGGAGCCGCGTGAAACCGATCCGCGGAGGAAGCATGCGCGAAGCTGACCTCGCCGGCGTGACGGCGATCGCGCTGCCGGCGCGGCCGGCGCGCTCCGACTCGCCGTTCATCGAGGGCGTGCGCCGTCTTCGGAAGAGCACGACCGCGGTCGTCGGGTTCGTCATCGTCGTGGTGCTCCTCGCCTGCGCGCTCTTCGCCGACGCCCTCGCTCCCCAGAGCCCGACCGCGGCCGATCAGACGCAGACTTTCCAGCGCCCCGGCTGGGCCCATCCCCTCGGCACCGATCAGCTCGGCCGCGACATGCTCTCCCGCGTCATCCACGGCACGCGCATCGCCCTCATCGTGGGCGTCTCGTCCGTCCTGCTCGCGCTGTTCGTCGGCGTGCCGTTTGGGATGGTCGCGGGCTTCTACGGCGGCCGCGTCGACACCGGCATCATGCGCGTGATGGACTTGATCCTCGCGTTCCCCATCTACCTGCTCGCCATCATCCTGATGGTGATCTTCACGCCCACGGCCGGACTCATCGGGACGATCAAGGTCACCGGCGCGATCGCGATCGTGCGCATCCCGATCTACGCGCGCCTCGTCCGCGGCAGCGTGCTG
>JBGOTH010000448.1:0-3544 GCA_041476345.1 Methylomirabilia bacterium | reverse complement strand
CTTCGAGAGCGCCGCGCGCACCGCCTCCGTCGCGTCGCCCGCGGTGTCGGGCCTGCTGCTCGTCTTCGGGGTGCTGCTCGCCCGCGAATTCATCGGGCATGGCCGCGCGCTCGAAGCGCTCGGGCTCGGCGATCTCTCGCTCCGTGAGATCAAGACGCTGCTCCAGGACGGGTGGAGCTCGCACATGTGGGCACGAGTCATCCGATGACGAATCCGATCCTCGCCGAGCTGACGGACGACGGGGCGGGAGGATTGCGCTACCGCGGGTCGCGGTATCTGCTGATCCGTCCCGAGACGCTCGCCGCGCTGCAGCATGCGATCGAGGCGACGCTCGGCGCCGCCGCCGCGGAATGCCTCGCGGCCGGTGGGCGCGCGGGGGGTCGCACGGCGACCGCGTCGCTCGGTGGCGCCGGCCGCCAGCGCGTCGAGGCGCTCGTCGCCATGGGAAGCCGGATCGGCTGGGGTCGCTTCGCGCTCGAGCGGTACGCGGACGACGAGCTCGTCGTCACCGTCACGGGCTCACCGTTCGCCGCAGCCTACGGAAAGGCCACCGCGCCCGTGTGTCACCTCACGCGTGGCGTCCTGGAAGCGCTCGCCTCCGCCGTGCTCGCCGGCCGTCCCCGCGTGACGGAAACCGCGTGCGCGGCGATGGGCGCCGCCGCCTGTCGTTTCGAAGCGCGCGCGTAGGCATGTGGCAGCCCGAGCGGGAGGCGATGGAGCGGGACGCGCTGGATCGGCTCGTGCTCGATCGCATGCGCGCCACGCTCGCGCGCGTCCGCACGAATCCGGCGTGGGCGCGGCGGCTCGGTGACGCGCGTCCCGAAGACTTGAAGCGCACCGAGGACTGGCGGCGAGTTCCGTTCCTCACGAAAGACGATCTCCGCGACGCCTACCCGTTCGGGCTCGCGTGCGGGGGCGACGCCGGCTATCTCCGTGTCCACATGTCCAGCGGCACGACGGGCAATCCGATCCTCAATCCGTACACCGCGAGCGACGTGGCGCAGTGGGGCGACGTCATGGCGCGGTGCTACGTCGCCGCGGGAGTGACCCCGGCGGACGTCATCCAGATCACGCCCTCGTTCGGGCTCTTCACGGGCGGCTTCGGCTTCCACTACGGCGCCGAGCGGCTCGGGGCGATGGTGATTCCAATGGGCGCCGGGCGAACGTCGCTCCAGCTGAAGCTCATGCGCGATCTGCGCGCGACGGTGCTGACCGCGATCGCGACGTATCCGCTGCGCCTCATCGAAGTGGCGCGGGAGGAAGCGTTCGACCTGCGATCGCTCGCGTTGCGCGTGGGCATCTTCGGCTCGGAGATGTGGTCCGACGACCTGCGCGCGCGCATCGAGCGCGAGCTCTCGATCACGGCCTACGACATCATCGGCATGACGGAAACGGGCGGGCCGGGCCTCGGCATCGACTGCGAGGCACGCGCGGGCGTGCACGTGTGGGAGGACCACTATCACGCCGAGATCGTGGACGCCGCGAGCGGCGCGAGCCTCGCCGACGGCGTCGAAGGCGAGCTGGTCGTCTCGACGCTGACGCGGCAGGGCCTGCCGCTGATCCGCTATCGCACGCACGATCTCACGCGCGTCGTCAGCCGCGCGCGCTGCGCGTGCGGGCGCACGATGCTGCGGCTCGACCGGCTGCGCGGCCGCACCGACGACATGGTCATCTACAAGGGCGTCAACTTCTATCCGCGCCAGGTCGAGACCGTGGTGCTGCGGCAAGTCGGCGTGAGCCACGAGTATCAGATCCTGCTCGAGTCGGACGCCGGCGGTGAGCGCATGACGATCGTCGTCGAGACGGAGCCGGGCGCGGAGCCGACCATTGCCGCGCGGATCCGCCGCGAGCTGCACGATCTCCTGGCACTCTCGCCCGAGGTCAGGCTCTGCGTGATCGGGACGATCGAGAGACCGCAAGGCAAGGCCGTGCGCGTGGTGGACCGCCGCCCATGATCCGTCGCCGGTTTCTCGCCATAGGCGCGGGCGCGGCCCTCGCCGCGCTGCCACGCGTGTCGATGGCCCAGCCGCGCACCGTCCGCCTCGGCGCGATCCATCCGGTGAGCGGGCCCCTCGCGGAACTGGGTCTCGCGTGCCGGCTCGGGGTCCAGCTGGCCGTGGATGCCGTCAATGCCGCGGGCGGGATCGCGTCGCTCGCGGGCGCGCGGCTGGAGCTTCTCGTCGCCGACAGCGCGTCGAGCGGCGGGGCCCAGGCAGGCGCGGAACGGCTGATCGACGCGGGCGCGCGGGTCCTCACCGGGGCCCTTCACTCGAGTCATACGGCGGCCGTCGCCGCGGTCGCCGCGCGGCGTCGCGTGCCGTTCCTCGTCGACACGGCCGTCGCGGATGCCACGACCGCCGGCGTCGGTGCGTCGGGCTTCGTCTTCCGTAACTTTCCGACGACCACCGCGTTCGCGCGCCGCGCCGTCCAGTACCTCGTCGAGATCTTCGCCGACGCGAAGCGCCCGCTCACGCGCGCGGCGCTCCTGCACACGACCGACCCGCTCGGCACGACGCAGGCGCGGCGGCTCGAGGCCGCCTACGCGGCGCTGCGCCCGTCGTTCGAGCTTCCCGAGTTCGTGCCCATCTCGCCCCGCGCGGCTGGGGTGACGACCGAGGTGGCGAAGCTGCGCGCGCTCGCGCCCG
Source organism: Methylomirabilia bacterium (assembly GCA_041476345.1). GTDB lineage: Bacteria > Methylomirabilota > Methylomirabilia > Rokubacteriales > CSP1-6 > VGLJ01. Next base: position 899 of record JBGOTH010000448.1, on the reverse strand, counting down.
ACGTGCTCCTGCTGGCGGTGCGCTCGCCCACGGTGGCCTTGCTCTACCGCTATCTCGCGCGGGATCCGTTTCCCGTCGCGGCGACGCTCAGCCTCGGAACGCCCGGCCTTGCCGATGCGGCGCGCGCGGCCGGGGTGGCCGTCGCGACGGAGCGGGTCATGGAGCTCGCCGCGTGGCCGAATCTCCGGAACGCGCGCACGCAGTATCTCGCGGCCGAGTTCACGAAGCGCGCGGGCGGGCGCCCGCTGGATGCGTCCGCCGGCTACGCGTACGAAGCCGTGCTGGTCGTCGCCGACGCCATCGAGCGCGCGGGCGCCGTCGACTCCCCCGCGATCGCGCGGGCGCTGACGCGCACGAGCTTCGCCAGCCCGTTCATGGTGTCGGCGGGCCCGATCGTCTTCGACAACCACGGCAACAATCCCAACGCGGCGCCGGCGCTGCTCCAGATCTTCGGGGGGCGGCCGTCGGTGGTGTGGCCGAAGCCCGCCGCCCGGCGGCCATACGCGCTCCTCGCCACGAAGCCATAGCGATCGACGCCGCGCGCGCGGCGTTCCTGGCCGACGAGCGCGTCAAGCGGGCGTATCTCGGCACGTAACACCGCGCGGAGGGCGCGGCGTGCGAGGCGCCGCGGGCGAGCGGCGGGCCGGGGGTCCGCCGCTCAAGGCTGCGACTGCGAGGCGGCTTCGCCGCCTCGTGTCGCGCATTCGCGTCCTGACCCACACTGCCGGCCCGCCCACGGCGCGCCCGCCGTCCCGACGCCCCACGCCCTCCGCCCACACCGCCGGCGCGGCGTTGCGTCTGACCAGAGCAGAAACTGAAGTGGGCCGCGCCCGGCGGAGCTTCGAGCGGTCTATCAGTCCGACCAACGCAGCGCGGGGGACGCGGCGTGCGAGACGGTG
>JBGOTH010000447.1:0-3550 GCA_041476345.1 Methylomirabilia bacterium | reverse complement strand
GATCATCGGCCACTCCGGGCGCTTCCTCTCCGCCGCGCAGCGCGTGGGCCCGGAGTTCGAGCACACGTTCTTCCTCGTCGGTTCGGGCTCGGGCGGCGCCAAGAACGTGATCTCCGTGGACCTCGCGAACGAGCAGTTCGCGTACCTGGTCGGCGTGCTCGCCGGACGCATGACGAAGACGGGCAAGGTCGGCGCCGTGGCGGGCCTCGAAGGCCTGGCGAACATGATCGCGAGCATGGGCGGCTTCCGGCTCGGCGTGAAGAGCGTGAAGCCGGATGCGGACGTGCGCATCGTGTATCTCCAGTCGATGGAGGATCCGGCGGCGGCGAAGGAGGCGACGTTCTCACTCGTCTCCGCAGGCGCCGACGTGGTCGCGGGCAAGCTCAACGCGGGCCAGGCCGGCATCGTGCAGGCGGCGAAGGAGAAGGGCGTCTGGACGACGGGACGATCGTTCGGCCACACCGCGATCGCGCCCGACCGCGTGCTCACGAACATCTACGAGAAATGGGACGAGGTCTACGTCACGGCCGTGCACGACCTGAAGGCCGGCAAGCTCACGGGCGGCTATCACGCGTACGGTTACAACACGGCGGGACCGCAGGGCACCACGGGCGGCGAGCTCCTCTATAGCGAGCAGCGGCCCTACAACGCGGCGGTGCCGGCGGCGGTCGCCGCCGAGCTCGACGGGCTCAAGAAGAAGTTCGCCACCGGCGAGCTGAAGGTGAGGCCGACGAAAGAAGACGCGCGCGGCGGCGCCTAGATCGTTTAGCGTCTCCCTCGTCATGCTCGAGATGCGAGGGATCGAGAAGTCGTTCGGCGCGGTGCGCGCGAACCGCGGCATCGACGTCTCGATCCCCGCCGGCCGCATCGTCGGTCTCCTCGGCGAAAACGGCTCCGGCAAGACCACGCTGATGAACGTGCTGTTCGGCATGGTCCACGCCGATGCCGGGACCATTACCTTCGACGGCCGTCCGTTCGTCCACCACGCGCCGCGCGACGCTATCGCTGCCGGCATCGGCATGATCCACCAGCACTTCATGCTGGTGCCCGCGATGACCGTCACCGAGAACGTGATGCTCGGGTGGGAGGCGGCGGGCGCGTGGCTCAGGCATGACGCCGTTGCCGCGCGCATCGCAGAGGTCAGCGCCACCTACGGCCTCGATCTCGATCCGCACGCCGTCGTCGGCACGCTCCCGCTCGGCGCGCAGCAGCGCGTGGAGATCGTGAAGGCGCTCCTGCACGGCGCGCGCCTGCTCGTGCTCGACGAGCCCACCTCCAACCTGAGCCCGCCCGAAGTCGCGCGCCTGATCGCAATTTTGAAATTGCTCCGCGACGAAGGCCGGAGCGTCGTCTTCATCTCGCACAAGCTTGGCGAGGTACTCGAGCTGTGCGACGAAATCATCGTATTGCGCGACGGGGCGGTAGCGGGCGCGTGCCCGGTTGCGGGCGCGACACGCGAGAGCCTCGCCACGATGATGGTGGGACGTGATCTGCCTCCCCCGCTCGCGCGCGTCGACCGGACGCCGGGCCGTGAGGTGCTGATCGTGTCGGATCTGAGCGCGGTGGACGACGCGGGGATCGAGCGCTTGCGCGGCGTGAGCTTCACCGTGCGCGCCGGCGAAGTAGTCGCGCTCGCGGGCGTCGACGGCAACGGCCAGGCGGAGCTTGCGGACGTGATCGGTGGCCTGCGCGCCGCGACACATGGTGCCGTCTCGATCGACGGCGCCGACGTCACCCGCGCGCCGGTAAAGCGCCGGCTCGCCGCCGGACTCGCGCACGTGCCGGCCGATCGCGCGAGCACCGGACTCGTCGGTGCGATGACGATCGCCGAGAACCTCGCGCTGCGCGAGAGCGACGCACCGCCGTTCCGGCGCGGGCCGTGGCTGGACCTCGGCGCCACGCGCGCGCTCGCGGAAGAGCGCATGGCGGCGTACGACGTGCGTGCGGAGGGCCCGGACGCGCGCGTCGCGACGCTGTCCGGCGGGAATCAGCAGAAGGTGATCATCGCGCGTGAGCTCGGACGGCACCCGACGCTGTTGCTGGCCGTGCAGCCGACGCGCGGGCTCGATCCGGGCGCCACGCGCTTCGTCATCGACCAGGTGCTGGATCTTCGCGCCGAGGGCGCCGCCATCCTCTACGTATCGACGGAGCTCGAAGAGGTGATGGCCGTCGCGGACCGCGTCGGCGTCATGTTCGGCGGCCGGCTCGTGGGAATCGTCCGCCGCGACGAAGCCGATCTCACGACGCTCGGCATGCTGATGGCCGGCGCCGGGTGACCGCCATCACGCTCGACCGCCTCGCGACGCTGCGACCGCTCGTCCGCGTGGTCGCAGGCGTCGGGGCGGCGCTCGGCATCGCGGCGCTGCTCGTGCTGGCGTCCGGCAAGAATCCGCTCGTCGCGTACGGCTCGCTGGCGCAGGGTGCGTTCGGCTCGTGGGACCGCGTGGCGGTGGCGTTGAACAAGGTGGCGCCGTACCTGCTCACCGCGCTCGGCGTGGCGCTGTGCTTCCGCGCGCGCGTCATCAACATCGGCGGCGAGGGGCAGATCGCGCTCGGCGGGCTCGGCGCCGCGTGGATCGCCGTCACGATTCCTTCGGCGCCGCCCGTCGTGCTCGTGATCCTGTGCGCGCTCGCGGGGGCGCTGGCCGGCGCCATGTGGGCCGGGCTCGCCGCGGTGATCCGCCTCACGCGCCACGTGCACGAGGTGCTCGTCACGCTCCTGCTGAACTTCGTCGGCGTGTTGGTCGTGGCGGAGGCCCTGCACGGTGATCTCGGCGAGCCCGGCGCGGGATTCCCGCAGTCCCCACTCTTCGCGCGCGGCGCCTGGCTGCCGAAGCTGATCCCGGGCACGGATCTGCACGTCGGCATCCTCATTGCTCTCGCCGCGGTGTTCGTCGTGCACGGACTGCTGTGGCACACGCCGTTCGGCTTTCGCCTGCGCGTGCGCGGCGCGAGCGAGAAGGCGGCGGCGTACGCGGGAATCGACATCGGGCGCTCGTTCATGGGCGTCATGCTGATCGGCGGCGCCCTTGCCGGCCTCGCGGGCGCGATCGACGTGCTCGGCGTGCACTACCGGCTGATCGAGGGGTTTTCGAGCGGCTTCGGCTTCACCGCGGTGTCGATCGCGCTGATCGGCGGGCTGAGCCCGCTCGGCATCCTGCCCGCGGCGCTCTTCTTCGGGTTCCTCGAAACCGGCGCCCTCGCAATGCAGCGCGCGGTCGGGGTGCCGTCGCCGCTCGTGGCGGTGATCCAGGGGCTCACGATGGTCTTCGTGCTCGCCGCCATCGCGCTCGGCGGCGCGCGGCAGCGGGTCTGACGTGGAAGCGATCCTCGTCGACATTCTGGCCGCCAGCGTGCGCATCGGCACGCCGCTGCTCTTCGCCGCGCTGGGCGGAATTCTTTCCGAGCGCGCGGGCGTGTTCGCCGTCGGCCTCGAGGGAATGATGTTGGCCGGCGCGTTCGCGGGCGTGATCGCGACGCAGATGCTCGGCCATCTCGGCTTCGGGCTCGTCGCGAGCGCGCTCGGCGGGGCCCTGCTCGCGGGCGTCGT
>JBGOTH010000446.1:0-3552 GCA_041476345.1 Methylomirabilia bacterium | reverse complement strand
TTCTTGCGCGGGACGGGGTGGGTGCCGGCGACATCCGCTGTTGAGGTGTGGGCGGTGGGCCGGGGTAGACGGCCTCCGGTCCTCGCCGAGGCGGCTGCGGATGTCGGCCGGTCACCCCGGCCCACCGCCCTCACCTCAGCGAGGACAGGAGACGGCACACTTCCGGCTCCGCTCATGAATAATCCAGGCTAATATCCGCGGGTGCTGAACGTCCGCCTGCTCGGCACCGGTTGTCCGCCGCCGAACCCGAAGCGTAAAGGTCCCGCGACGCTGCTCTCGCTGGGCGACGAGCATTTTCTCGTCGACGCGGGCTCGGGCGTCGGAAACCAGATGGTGCAGGCGGGGCTCAGGCCCTACGACTGGCCGCGCGTCTTCATCACGCACCATCACTCCGATCACGTGATCGATCTCGCGCACCTCCTCGTCACCCGCTGGATCGTGGGACAGAACGCGCCGTTCGAGATCTGGGGTCCGGCGGGGACGAAGCGCCAGATGGACAAGCTGATGGATTATCTCCACTGGGACCTCGAGGTGCGCCGCCATCACATGGTGGAGCGGGCGCTGCCCGAGCTTCGCGTCACCGAGATCGAAGAGGGCCGGCTCGCCGAGATCGGCGGCGTCACCATCTCCGCGTTCCTCGTGGAGCACGATCCGGTGAAGCCCGCCTACGGCTACCGCTTCGAGGGCGGCGGGCGCAGCGTCGTCGTCTCGGGGGACACGCGGCCGTGCGAGAACCTCATCCGGGCGAGCCATCGCGTGGACTGCCTCGTCCACGAGTGCTGCGAGATGGCGAAGACCTCGTGGACGCCGGGCTGCGGGTGGCCGACGCTCGAAGAGAAGATCCGCGGCCTCGCCAGCTATCACACCCAGCCCGACCAGCTCGGACGCGTCGCGCGCGAGGCCAAGGCGAAGATGCTCGCGGTGACGCACCTCATGCCCGGCTCCGTGCCCGGCGAGCTGCGCGAGCTGGCCGCGCGCGACTACGCCGGACCTATCGTCATCGGCGAAGATCTCGCTGAGGTCTAGCGGGCGAACGCGGCGGATGGTCAGGCCGGCGGCGGCCCCCCGCGTGGCGTGCCTCAAGGCTGAGTCGGGAGAAAGCTTCGCTTCCTCCCGACCGCTGGATTTCGCTGCGCCACGCGGGGGGCCGCCGCCGGCCTGACCGTCCGCCCCGTTCTGCCGTAGCCCGCTAGACTCTGGCACTCCACGCGTTCATGCTTTTGGTTTATTTAAGTGTTTGTATTCTACCAATTGGTTATAGTCGAAAGCGGCCCCATCCGCATGCGCGGGAGGATCACGAGCCGTGAAGACGCTGGTCCAGCCGAGAACGAGGGGCGAGGCCCGGCGGGCGCTGCTCCGCGCGCGCGGCCTCACCCTGGCGGCGCTGGCACGCCGGCTCGGGTGCCACCTGTCGATCGTGTCCCGCGTGAACGCCGCGAAGAAGCGTTCGGCCACGGTCGAGCGCGCCATTGCGCAGGCACTGGAGCTCCCGCTGCCAATAGCGTTTCCCGAGTGGTACGGCCTCAGGCGCGGCCGAGGATCCGCGCGGCGACCGTCGCGCTGAGCTCCGCGCTCAGCTCCTTCTTCACCGCGCGCGCCGAGGCCTCGGGCAGCAGGTGGTCGACGGCCGCCGCGAGCGCGACGGCACGTCGCACGAGGACGCGGATGTCCTCCTTGCGGTCCTCGGACAGCTTCCGCCACGCCCGGTTGAGCCGCGGGCCTGCCTTCGCGTGCGCGAGGCGGAGCCCGCTGGATGCGAGCAGCGGGCGGAGGGCGCCGTCCCAGCCGCGGGCCTCCTCGGCCACGCCCGCGCTCGCGGCCCCGCCGCCATGCAGCAGAAAGTCGACCGGGGCGCCGACGGCCTCGCCGAGCCGCGCGAGCACGTCGTAGTTTTCCGGCCGCCGTCCGGTTTCGTAGCGCCAGATGGAGTTCAGGGTGACGCCGGCACGCCCGGCGAGCTCACCTTGCGTGAGGCCGGCCTCCCGGCGCGCCGCGGCCAGGCGCTCGCCGAACGCGGGGTCGGGGGGGCGCCGGGCGGCTGTGCGCTTGGTAGATTTATATTGTCGTCGTTCTACCAATTGGCTATAGTTCCTCTTTGCCGGGGACGCTCCGGCGGTGGAGGTTCCCAGGGCAATCGTTGCCCTCCAATCATGGCAGGCGATCCCCGGCTTGACAAGGCGCCCGCGCAGCGCCACTTGATCGTGGTCGTCGACGACGACGCGAGCATCCGGGAGGTGTGTGTCGACGCGCTCGGTGAGGCGGGCTACGACGTCGACGCGTTCGCGCGCGGTGAAGATGCGCTCCTGGCCCTCACCACCGTCGCGCCCGCCGTCCTGGTCGTCGACTGGAAGATGCCGGGCCTGGACGGTGTCGAGGTGACGCGGCGCGCCCGCGCGCACGATCCGCGGTTGCCCGTCCTGATGGTGACCGGCAATGTCCGTGAGGCGGCGGCCGCCGCGCGCGGGGCCGGGGTGGACCGGCTGCTCGACAAGCCGTTCCGCGTCGAAGATCTCGTCGACGCCGTGCGAGCACTTGCCGACGAAACGGAGGGTGCGACGTCCTGACGAGCGGGATCGCCCGTCAGGCGAGGTCGAACAGAAGGATCTCGGCCGGCTCGGTGGCCGTCACGGTGAGCAGGCGCTCGTCGCTCACGGATGCTCCGTCTCCGGCCTGAAGGGGCGTGCCGTTGAGCGCGGCCGCGCCTCGTGCCACGTGCAGCCACGCGAAGCGCCCCGGCGTCAGTGTGTGCCGCACCGTCGCGCCCGGGGTCAGCCGGCTCGCGGAGAGCGTCACGTCCTGGTGGATGGTCACGGCGCCGTCGCGGCCGTCGGGGGCGGCGATCACGCGCAGGGTATCGCGCAGGTCGCGGTCCTCGAACGCCTTCTGCTCGTATTCGGGGGCGAGCCCGCGTGCGCCCGGCTGGATCCAGATCTGGAGCAGGTGCACGAGATCCGTTTTCGACGGATTGAACTCGCTGTGCACGACGCCGGTGCCCGCGCTCATCCGCTGCACGTCACCCGGGCGGATCACGGAGCCGTTGCCCATGTTGTCCTGGTGCTGGAGCTCGCCGTCGAGCACGTAGGTGACGATCTCCATGTCGCGGTGCCCGTGCGGCGGAAAGCCGTGGCCCCCGCGCACGCGGTCGTCGTTGATGACGCGCAGCTGGCGGAAGCCCATGTGGCGGGGATCGTGATAGTCGGCGAACGAGAACGTGTGCCACGTGTCGAGCCACCCGTGATCGGCATGGCCCCGGTCGCCGGCGCGTCTCACCGTGATCATCGTTTCGTCATGGTAGCATCGCGCCCGTGATGGGCGGTGTTCCGGTGCCGAGGGCGTCGATGGCGGCCGGCGCGTTCGTCGCGGCCGTCGGCGCGTTCGTGCTCCTCGGCTGGGCTCTCGATGCCGCGCTCCTCAAGAGTGTCGTGCCCGGCTTTCCCGCCATGAAGGTCAACGCCGCGCTCGCGTTCGTGCTCATCGGGATCGGTCTCGTCCTCCTCGCGCGTGCGCCCGCGCCCCCGTGGACGCGCGCGCTCCGCCGCGGCTTGGTGACGC
>JBGOTH010000445.1:0-3552 GCA_041476345.1 Methylomirabilia bacterium | reverse complement strand
CGCCTACGCCACGACGCAGAACAACCTCGGCAACGCGCTCGGTGATCAAGCAGGCGTCCTTGGCGGCGAGGCCCGCGCCGACAAGCTCGCCGAGGCCGTCGCCGCGTACCGCGAGGCTCTCCGCGTTCGAACGTTCGACGCCGCGCCGGCCGACTACGCCATGACGCAGAATAACCTCGGCACCGCGCTCCGCGATCAGGCCGGCGCCCTTGCCGGCGAAGCCCGCGCCGACGAGCTCGCCGAGGCCGTCGCTGCGTACCGCGAGGCCCTCCGTGTATACACGCGAGAGCATTTCCCGCACTTTCACGAAATCGTGTCGAACAACCTCGAGCGCGCCGAAGCGGCCCTCCTGCCGGACTCGTGAGCGTCGCGGAATAAGCCCTCGACAGAAAACTCCCGCATGTAGCCGTGGCCGCCTTGGAGCTGCACGATCGACGCATTTCGAGATCCTGACTGGTGCGCTGACGGAGTACTGTTCGGGGCGGGCCGTTGGGGCCGGGAGCCCGGCAGCCCTCTCAAGCAATCTGTGCTTGCCGTTCAGATTGCGGAGGGGGCTGCCGGGCTCCCGGCCTCCGACGGCCCACCCCCGAACGCTACTCCCCGCGCAGCCGCGGATCGAGCAGGTCGCGCAACGCGTCGCCCATCAGGTTGAACGCGAGCACGGCCAGCATGATCGCAAGCCCGGAGAACGTGGTGATCCACGGGCAGCACTTGATGTACTGCCGCCCGTCGCTGAGGATGTTCCCCCAGCTCGGCGTCGGCGGCGGGATGCCGAGACCGAGGAACGACAGGCCGGCTTCGGTGCGAATCGCCGTCGCGATGTAGAGCGTGGCCACCACCACCAGCGCGTAGAGCGCGTTCGGGAAGACGTGGCGCGCCATGATACGAAGCTGGCCGCTGCCGACCGCGCGCGCCGCCATGATGTAGTCCTGGTCGCGAATGGTCAGCGCCAGGCTGCGCGCCAGGCGCACGAAGTTCGGCGTCAACGCGATGCCGATGGCGACGATCTCGTTCACGAGCGAGCCGCCGAGCGCCGTCACGATGATCAGCGCGAGCAGCAGCGTGGGAAACGCCATCAGCATGTCGGCGCAGCGCATGACACTCGTCTCGACGCGGCCGCCCTGGTAGCCGGCCAGGACGCCGAGCGGGACCCCGAGCACGAAGCCGAAGACGACCGACGCGAGCCCGACCTGCAGGGAGATCCGCGTGCCCCAGATGATCCGGCTCAGGACGTCGCGACCGAAGTCGTCGGTGCCCAGGACGTGCCGCTCGACGACGCCCGGACCTTTCAGCACGGCGTCGGAAAACTGGGCCGACGGGCTGAGCGGCGCGATGAGTGGCGCCGCGGCCGCGATCATCACCATCGTGGCAGCCATCAGGATGCCGATGCTGATCGGCGCGTAGCGGCGCAGCAGTCGCCCGACCGGGCGTGCCGGTGCTGGCTCGGCCGCTTCCGCCACCTCGCGAATCGCGATCGCCATCAGCGGTACTTGATCCGCGGGTCGACGACCGCGTAGAGCATGTCGACGGCGAGGTTCACGACGATGATGATCATCGTGAACACGGTGATGGCGCCCTGGGCCAGCGGGTAGTCGCGAGCGCCGATCGCGTCCACCAGCATCTTCCCGAGACCCGGCCGCGTGAAGACCGTCTCGGTCAGCACGGTGCCCGTCAACGCGATCGCCACGAAGAGGCCGATGATGGTGAGCAGGGGGACCAGCATGTTACGGAGCGCGTGCTTGTAGACCACCGCGCGCTCCAGCTGGCCCTTCGCGCGCGCGGTGCGGATGTAGTCCTGGCTGATCACCTCCAGCATGGCCGAGCGCGACAGCCGGCTGACCGTCGCCGCCAGGGTGAATCCGAGCGCCACGGCGGGCAGCGCCAGGTGATGGAGCACGTCACCCACCGCGACGAGGAAATCGCGCGGGTACTTGAAGACCTCCCCCGAGCGGATCATCGCGATGGCCCCGTCGAGGTCGCCGCCGCCGATGAGCGGGAAGATGTCGAAGCGGAGTGAAAAGAAGATGAGCAGCAGGATCCCGAGCCAGAACACCGGCATGGACAGCCCGAGCAGCGCGAAGATGCGCAGCGGGTAGTCGATCAACGGATTGCGTCGCTTGAGCGCGGAGACGATGCCGATCGGAATCCCGACGAGTGCCGCCACGATCGCGCTGGCCATCACGAGCACGAGCGTGTGCGGGAACATCTTGCCGATGTACTCGCTCACGGGATAGCCCTCACGGAGCGAGTTACCGAAATCGAGCTGCACCGATCGCCAGAGGTAGTCCACGTATTGCACGGCCAGCGGCCTGTTCAGCCCGAGGCTCTTGGTGCAGTCGGCCAGCGCCTCGGTGGTCGCCTGGTCGCCCATCATGGCCATGCACGGATCGCCCGGCAGGATGCGCATCGCGAAGAACACGATGCTCATCGCGCCGAAGAGCATCGGGATCGCGCCCAGGACGCGGCGGAGCACGTACTGGAACATGGCTCAGCGCTTCAGTTCAGGATCTTCAGCATCTCGGGATAGTTGTAGCTGTAGTGCAGCGAATACTCGCCGTAGTCGGGATCGAACGGTGTCGACACGCGCTTCGGATTGCGCGCCCACTGCCCCGGCACGTCGCTGATGGGCAGGCACACCAGGTCGCGCTCCATCCGCTTTTGCGCCTCGGCGTAGATCGCGGCTCGCTTTTTGACGTCGCGCTCCACCCGACCGGTTTTGAGCAGGTCGTCGATCGCCTTGTAGTGCGCGAAGTTGCTGCCCTTGTTGCCGGTGGCCGGGTCGGGGATCTGCGTCGAGTCGAAGAACAGGGACAGCCACGGGTCGGCGTCCGTGATGCGCGTGCCGCCGTAGAGCACGAAGGGGTTCAGGTTCTTCCGGATGTTCTCGTGGTAGGTCGCGTGTTCGACCACCTGCAGCTCGACGTTGATGCCGACCTTCTTGAGCTGCTCCTGCGCCAGGGTGAGCACCTTCGGATAGAAGAACGACTTGCTGATGAAGTAGTTCTTGATCGTGAAGCCGTTCGGATAGCCCGCTTCGGCGAGGAGCTTCTTCGCCTTCTCGGGGCTGTACTCGGGGAAGGTCATCGGGACGTGGCCGAAGTAGCCGGGCGGCACGCAGCTCGTCGCCACGCGCGCGAGGTCGCCAGGGTACATCGTCTCCTTGATCGCCTTGCGGTCGATGGCGTGCATGAACGCGCGCCGCACGCGGATGTCGTCGAACGGCTTGTGCGTCGTGTCTATGTAGAAGCGCTCCTGGCCGCCCGGGCCCCGCCGGTCGATGATCGCGCCCATCTTCTTGACCTGGTCGGCGAAGTCGGCGGTGACCGCTTCGGGATAGAGCACGTCGAACGTGCCCTTCTCGAGCCCGATCAGCTTGGTAGCGTCTTCCGGCACGTCGTACCAGTCGACCTCGTCGATCTGCGGCCGGCCGGCGTGGTACTTGTCAAAGGCCTTCAGAACCACCTTCTCGCGCGGCGAGTGCCGCTCGAAGTAGAAGGGGCCGGTGCCGACGGCGTTCCACTTGTACTGGTCGCCGAACTTCTCGACCGCTTT
>JBGOTH010000444.1:0-3553 GCA_041476345.1 Methylomirabilia bacterium | reverse complement strand
GGCGGGACGCTCGTCGTGTCGTCCTCGACGCAGAGCCCGTACAGCCTGCGCGACGTCGTTGCGACGGCGCTCGGCCTCCCCGCCGAGCAGGTGCGCGTGCTCGTCCCCGACGTCGGCGGCGGCTTCGGACCGAAGGGCGCGATCTATCCGGAAGAAGTGCTCGTGCCCGCCGCGGCGCATCGCCTCGGGCGGCCGGTGAAGTGGGTGGAGAGCCGGCGCGAGTGTTTTCTCGCCATGGGCCACGACCGCGAGCAGGAGCACGACATCCGCGTGGGCTTCACGCGTGACGGCACCATCGTCGCGATCGACGGCACGTTCCTCGCGGACGTCGGCGCGTACCCCGCGCAAGGCGACGGCCTCACGGCGAACACGGTCAACCACCTCTGCTCGCCGTACCGCGTGCGCCACTATCGCAACGCGGGCACCAGCATCGTGACCAACAAGACGCTGAACACCGCGTATCGCGCGGCCGGGCGGCCGGAGGCGACGTTCGTGATGGAGCGGCTCGTCGACATCGGCGCGCGCAAGCTCGGGCTCGATCCCGTGGACGTGCGGCGACGCAATCTCATCCGCGCGGACGAGATGCCGTACAAGCCGGGCCTCACGTACAAGGACGGCGTGCCGATCAGCTACGACCCCGGAGACTTTCATCACGCGCTCGACCTGATGCTCGCGCGGCTAGGCTACGACGACTGGCGCAAGCGCCAGGCCGCGCAGGTCGGATCAACGAAGCGCATCGGCATCGGCGTCGCGTGTTACCTGCAGGGCACCGGCCTCGGGCCGTTCGAGAGCGCGACCGTGCGCGTCGATCCGACCGGCAAGGTCTTCGTCTACATCGGGGTGGTGGCGCAGGGCCAGGGCCACGCGACGACGCTCGCGCAGGTCGCCGCGGCCGAGCTGGGCGCGCGCTTCGAGGACGTGACCGTCATCGCCGGCGACACCGCGTTGGTGCCGTTCGGCATGGGCACCGGCGGCAGCCGCGTCATGGCGAACGCGGGGCCCGCCGTCGCGCAGACGGCGCGCGAGGTGCGCATGAAGGCGACCCACGTCGCCGCGGAGTTGTTGGAGTGCGCGCCGCAAGATATCCGCATCGAGGACGGGCGCGTCCACGTCGCCGGGCTGCCGACGAAGTCGCTGCCGCTCGGAAAGGTCGCGCACGCCGCCATCAAGTCGAAAGCGCTGAAGTCGCTCGGCGAGCCGGGGCTCAATTCCTGCACCTACTACTATCCCGACACCGTCACATGGGCGTTCGGCACGAACGGCGCCGTCGTGGAAGTCGACACCGAGACGTTCGCCGTGCGTCTGCTCAAGTTCGTCGCCACGCACGATCCCGGGCGCGCGATCAATCCGGTGATCGTGGAAGGCCAGCTCCAGGGCGGGCTCGTGCAAGGGATCGGCGCGGGCCTGACGGAAGAGCTCGTCTACGGCGGCGACGGTCAGCTCCTGACCGCGAGCCTGATGGACTACGCGATTCCGAAGGCGGACGACGTGCCGATGATCGACGTGATCCTCGACGAGCACCCGTCGGTCATCAACGACCTCGGCGTCAAGGGCGTGGGCGAGAGCGGCTGCATCGCGCCCGCCGCCGTCATCGCGAATGCGATCGAGGACGCGCTCGCGGATCTTGGCGTCACGATCCGCGAAGTGCCGGCCACGCCTGCGCGTCTCTTCGCCGCGGCCACCGCGAGGCGCTGAGCGCAGAGCGACTCAACGGCATGAGCACCACGCAGGTCGTCGTGGGTGTCGTCATGTGGCTCGCGGTCGCGATCGTCGCCGGGGCGTTGGGCCTGGCGAGGCGTCTGCGACCGCCGATGCCGCAGGTCCTCATCTTCGTCCTCACGCTCGCGGTTCTCGTCAGCGCCGCGACGGGCGCGCGGTTCCGCACGTGGGTGATGACGGTGGACGTACGCGCGCACGTGCTGATCCACCTCTCGCGCCTCCTCGCCGGCGGCTACTTCCTCGTGCTCTACCAGCGCGGCGAGCTGCCGTGGATATTCGCCGTCCCCGGAGGGATCGGCGACATGATCGTCGCGGCGCTCGCTGTCATTCCCCTGGTCGCCCCTCGCCGATCCCTGCTGTTCGCGTGGAACGTGATCGGCCTCGTCGACATCCTCATGGTGGTGGCGGCGGCGGTGCGCTCGGCCGGCGTGGATCCCGCGTCGATGGCCGCGCTGCTCCGGCTGCCTCTCGTGGTGTTGCCGACCTTTCTCGTGCCGATCATCATCGCGACCCACGTGCTGATCTTCGTCCGTCTCGCGCGCGCGCCGTGACCGAGCGCATTCTCCTCGGACCCGGCCCGTCGATGGCCGAGCCGCGCGTGCTGCGCGCGATGTCGGCACCGCTCCTCGGCCAGTTCGATCCCGAGTTCACCGCGATCATGAACGACGTGATGGACCTCACGCGCTTCGTCTTCCAGACGACGAACGCGCGGAGCTACCCGGTGTCCGGCACTGGACGCGCGGGGATGGAAGCGGCGCTCGTCTCGTTGATCGAGCCCGGCGACCGTGTGGTGATCGGCGAGTGCGGGCGCTTCGGCCTGCTGCTCATCGAGATCGCGGAGCGCTGCGGCGCCGACGTCATTCCCGTGCGCGCCGAGTGGGGCCGCGCGATCGAGCCCGACGCCATCGCCGCCGCGCTCGCCGGAGGCCGGACGAAGCTCGTGGCGATCGTCCACGGCGAGACATCCACCGGCGTGCTGCAACCGCTGGAAGAGATCGCGCACGTTGCGCACGCGCGCGACGCGCTGCTGATGGCGGACGCCGTGGTGACGCTCGGCGGCGCCGATGTCGCGATCGATCGGTGGGGCGTCGACATCGCGACGGCGGGCAGCCAGAAGTGCCTGAGCTGTCCTTCGGGCATGGCGCCCGTCACCTACAACGCGCACGCCGAATCCGTCATCCGGGCGCGCAAGACGAAAGTCGCCAGCAACTATCTCGACCTCGGCCAGATCGCCGACTACTGGAGCCCGCAGCGCTTCAACCATCACACGGCGCCGACGTCGATGGTGTACGGCCTCCGCGAAGCGCTCCGCGCGGTGCACGAAGAGGGCCTCGCGCCACGCTTCGCGCGTCATCGCCTGCACGGCGACGCGCTGCGTGCCGGCATCGCGGCGCTCGGCCTCACGCTCTTCGGCAAGGAAGCGCCGGCGCACCGCCTGCCGTTCCTCACGCCGGTCGTCGTTCCCGACGGCATCGACGACGCTCGTGTGCGCCGCCGTCTGATCGACGATTTCGGGATCGAGATCGGCGCGGCGTTCGGTCCGCTGCAGGGCAAGATCTGGCGCATCGGCACCATGGGCTACTCGGCGCAGCGGCAGAACGTGCTTCTGTGTCTCGCCGCGCTCGAGCAGGTGCTCCGCGCCGAAGGGTTTCGTTCGACCGCGGGCGCCGGCGTCGACGCCGCGCGGTCGCACTACGACGCGGCATCCCCTCCACAATCCGAACGGCAAGCACGGATTGTTTGAGGGGCGACCGGCCTCCCGGCCGTCGTCACGTCCCCTAGCGCGCACCCAGCAACGGGCGCTTCGCCGCCCCGCGATCCAGTCCCACTTGTT
>JBGOTH010000443.1:0-3557 GCA_041476345.1 Methylomirabilia bacterium | reverse complement strand
GCGCTGCGCATGGCGGACGTGGTGCAAGGGATGCTGCGCGACGTGATTCCGGGCCTGCGCGCCGACAATCCCGAGATCATCGAGGACGTGGAGCGCCGCGACGACCAGGCCGACTTCCTCGAGCGCGAGATCAAGCTGTTCCTCGCGCGGCTCGGGCGTGAGGCGATGGGCGCCGACCTCTCCGGCAAGGAGATCGGGCTCATCTCGGTGATCGGCAACCTCGAGAACATCGGTGACATCATCGACAAGAACCTGATGGAGCTCGCGCGCAAGCGGCTCTACCAGGGCCGCCGGTTCTCGGATGCCGGCTGGGCGGAGATCCTCGAGTTCCACGGCCTCGTGTCGAAGAACCTCGAGCGCGCCATCGCCGCGTTCGCCGCCAACGACCGCGCCCTCGCGCAGGACGTGCTCGATCAGCGCCCCCTCATGCGGCAGCGCGAGCGCGAGATGCGCGACTCGCACCTCGGCCGGCTTCGTTCCGGGCTCGCCGAGTCGCTGGAGACCTCCGAGATCCACCTCGACGTGCTCACGAATCTCAAACGCATCAGCTCCCACGTGTCCGCGCTGATCTTCCCCATCCTCGAGGAGGTCTGAGATGAAGAAGGTGGAAGCGATCATCAAGCCGTTCAAGCTCGACGACGTGAAGGAAGCCCTCACCGAGATCGGCGTCATCGGCATGACCGTCACCGAGGTGCGCGGCTTCGGCCGCCAGAAGGGGCACACCGAGCTGTACCGCGGTTCGGAGTACACGGTGGACTTCCTGCCGAAGGTGAAGATCGAGGTGGTGGTGCCGGAGCATCTCGTGGAGAAGGTCGTCATGACCATCGCGGGCGCCGCCAAGACCGGCTCCATCGGCGACGGCAAGGTCTTCGTGCTCCCGATCGATCAGTCCGTGCGCATCCGCACCGGGGAGACCGGGGAGGCCGCCGTGTGAAGGTCACGCTGGAAGCGGCGTCGGTCGCGACGCTGCGCGCGGCCGGCTTCGCCGATCCGGGCACCGCCCTCGCCAATCTCCACGCGATCGTTCCGACTCCGCGTGACGCGGAGCTGCTGGCGCCCGCATTCCCGCGGCTCCTCGACGCCCTCGCGGCCGCGCCCGATCCCGACATGGCGCTGAACAACCTCGAGCGCTACGCGCAGGCGGTCGCCCGTCCGGTCCTGTTCGGAACGCTCGCGACGCATCCGGGCGCGGCCGTGCTCCTCGCGACGATCGGCGGCGCGAGCCAGGTGCTCGCCGACACGCTGCGCCGTCACCCGCCGCTCCTCGCGTGGCTGCTCGATCCCGCGGTCATGCGGCAGTGGGACGCCGCCGACCTGGTGGCCGCGCTCACGCGCACGCTCATGCCTTTCAAGACGCGCGCAGCGTGCTCGAACGCGCTGCGGCGCTTCAAGTACCGGCAGATGTTGCGCATCGGCGCGCGCGACTTGCTGGGCGACGCGGATCTCGCCGCGACGGTCGAGGAGTTGGCGAACCTCGCGGATGCCTGCCTGGACGCGGCCTGGCGCATGGCGGATGCCGCGGCGCGCGCGCAGTACGGGGTGCCGCGTGACGCCGAGGACCAGGAGACCGGGCTCGCCGTCATCGGCATGGGCAAGCTCGGCGGCCAAGAGCTCAACTACTCGTCCGACGTCGACCTGATGTTCGTCTACGGCGCCGACGGCGAGACGGCGGGAGGGAGCGCCGGCCGCCTGCCGAACGGCGAATACTTCGCGCGCGTCGCGCGCGACGTCGCGGCCACCCTGGAGGCGTCCACGGAGGAAGGGTACCTCTTCCGCGTCGACCTGCGCCTTCGCCCCGAAGGGCGATTGGGGGCCGTGGCGTTGTCGCTCGACGGCTATCGCCGGTATCACACCGAGCGGGCGGAGCTCTGGGAGCGGCAGGCGCTGCTCAAGGCCCGCATCTCGGCGGGCGATGCGCGGGTAGGCGAGCGGTTCATGGCGCTCGTGCAGGAGGTAGTCTGGCGTCCGGGCAGCGACGCCCGCATCGTGGGTGCGGTGCGCGAGATGAAGCGACGGATCGACGACTCCTTGCGCGGCGACGCCGCCTCGGCGAACGTGAAGCTCGGCCGCGGCGGCATCCGCGAGATCGAGTTCCTCGTGCAGACGATGCAGCTTCTGTACGGCGGCGACGATCCGAGGCTGCGCGAGCGTTCGACGCTGTCCGCGATCGCGCGGCTCACCGAGCGCGGATATCTGGCCGACACGCTCGGGCACACGCTCTCTCTCGCCTACGTGCACCTGCGCACGGTCGAGCACCGGCTGCAGATCCTCCACGAGCTCCAGACGCACACGATGCCGAACGACGCCGGGGCCGCCGGGCTCCTGGCGCGTCGCGTCGGCGTGAGCGGGCGCCCGCGTGCCGCTGCCGCCGCCTTCCGGCGTCGCCACCGCAAGATCACGGCGAGCGTGCACGCCGCGTTCGAAGGCTTTTTCCGCGGCCGGCGCCCGGGCGCACTTCGCGTGCGTGTTCCCAGCCTGCTCGCGCTGCACGCGACGGGCTTCGCCGAACCCGAGCGCGCGGCCCGGAACCTCCGGCTCCTCGTCGAAGGCCGCCCGCTCGTGCCGTACGCGGCGGCGCTGCGCCGCGCGATGGAGCGCATCTTCCTCGGCATGCTCGATGCGCTGTGGAAGAGCCCGGATCCCGACGAGGCGTTGAACCAGTTCGAGCGCTTCATCGCCGCCGTCGGACCGCGCGCGGGCTATGTCGAGCTGCTCGCGTCCGAGCCGGACGTCCTCGTCGGCCTGATGCGCCTGTGCGCGGGCGGGGATCTGCTGACGCAGCTCCTCATTACGGAGCCGGAGCTGCTCTCCGGACTGTCTACCGTCGGTGCGGGCACCCGGCCTGACGGCACGCCCGCACCGGTGCGGGGCACTCGTGAATTCCGGGCGGCGCTCGCGCCGGTATTCGCCCCGCGCATCGCGGCGGCGGAGCGGCTCGACCGTCTGCGTCGTATCAAGCAGGCGGAGGAGCTGACGACCATTTGGCGCTACTTCCTGCAGGCGAGCTCGATCGACCGCTACTCGCGCGAGATGACCGCGCTGGCGGAGGCGACGCTGGCCGCCGGCTGGCTGCTCGCCCTCGGCGAGCTCGTCGAGCGCCATGGCGTGCCGAGGAACGGGCGCGGCGACTTCATCCCGGCGGTCATCGTCGGATTGGGAAAGTTGGGAGGGCGCGAGCTCACGACCGGCTCCGACCTCGACCTCTTCGTCGTGTTCGCGGAGGACGGCGAGACGGACGGCGACCGCCGCGTCGACGCGCACACGTTCTACAGCACGGCGGTCGACCGGCTCGCCGCCGTCCTCGCGGACGTGACACCGGCGGGCGTCGCGTTCCAGGTGGACTTGCGGCTTCGCCCCGGCAGCAAGGGCTCCGGCTTCGCGTCGAACCTGGCGGCTCTCGAGCATTACTATGAGGAGTGGGGCGATCTCTGGGAGCGACAGACCCTCACGCGCACGCGGCTCCTGTTCGGTGATCGGACGCTCGCGCGCCGCGTCCGTCGCGTGCTGCGCGACCTCGTGTACGGCCGGCCGCTCCCGGGTAGCTCGGTGAAGAGCAT
>JBGOTH010000442.1:0-3570 GCA_041476345.1 Methylomirabilia bacterium | reverse complement strand
TCGTCGGTGATCGTCTTGCCGATCAGCGTCGCGCCCGCGTCCAGCAAGCGCTGCACCGCCCACGCGTGACGCGTCGGAATCGGATTCTGGCGCGCCCAGTCGGGGTTACCGCCGCCGGTCGGATGCCCGGCGACGTCGAAGAGATCTTTCGCGGCGAAGGTCAGGCCCGCGAGCGGGCCGCTCGCTGAGCCGGCGATCCGCGCCGACGTACCGGGAACGAACGGGTCGTTCACGGGCTCCGGCGTGCGGCGTCGCGCCGCGCGAGCGCCGAGAGCACCGCATGCAGCGAGGCGGTGACGATGTTGGCGTCGACGCCGACACCCCAGCGGAGCGTCCCCTCGCCGTCTACCGTCTCCACGTAGGCGACGGCACCGGCGCTCGCGCCCTGGCCGAGCGCGTGCTCCGCGTAATCCACGACGTCGATCTCGACGCCCAGGCCCGTGCGCAGCGCGTCCACGAAGGCCGCGATGGGGCCGTTGCCACTGCCCGCAACCGTGCGAGTGGCCCCGCCGACCGACAGCCGAGCGGTGATGCGCGCTTGCGTCGTCCCCGAATCCGACACGAGCTCGTGCGCGTCGAGCGTGTAGCTCCCGCGCAGGTACTGCGTCTCGAACGCCTGCCACATGTCCTTCGGACTGATCTCGGTGCCGCTGTCTTCGGTGATCGTCTGGATCGTCCTGGAGAACTCGATCTGCAGGCGGCGCGGCAGGTCGAAGCCGTGCTCCATCTTCATGATGTACGCCACGCCGCCCTTGCCGGACTGGCTGTTGACGCGGATGACCGCCTCGTAGCTGCGGCCGACGTGCTTGGGATCGATGGGCAGGTACGGAACCTCCCACACCGCGTAATCGCGTGGCAGCGCGTCCATCCCCTTCTTGATCGCGTCCTGGTGCGAGCCGGAGAACGCGGTGTAGACGAGATCGCCGGCGTACGGGTGGCGCGGATGCACGGGGAGGCGATTGCAGTGCTCGGCCACGCGACGCAGTTCGTCGATATCCGAGACGTCGAGGCGGGGATCCACGCCCTGCATGAAAAGATTCATGGCCAGCGTGACGACGTCGACGTTGCCCGTGCGCTCGCCGTTGCCGAACAGCGTGCCTTCGACACGGTCGGCGCCGGCGAGCACGCCGAGCTCGGCGGCCGCCACCGCGCACCCGCGGTCGTTGTGCGGGTGGAGCGAGAGCACGAGCCGGTCGCGGCCCGAGACGTGGCGGAGGAACCACTCGATCGTGTCGGCGTAGAGGTTCGGCGTGTACATCTCCACCGTGGCGGGCAGGTTGAGGATGATCTTGCGCTCGGCCGTCGGCTCGATGACCTCCATCACCGCCTCGCAGATCTCGACGGCGAAGTCGACCTCGGTCCCCGTGTAGCTCTCGGGTGAGTACTCGTAGAAGACCTCGGTGCCCGGCAGCGTCGCTTCGAGCTTGCGGCACAGACGCGCCGCGTTCACCGCGATGTCCACGATGCCGGGCTTGTCGAGCCCGAAGACCACGCGCCGCTGCAACATGGACGTCGAGTTGTAGAAGTGGACGATCGCGCGCCGCGCGCCGCGCAGGCATTCGTACGTCCGCTCGATCAGCTCCGGCCGACACTGGACGAGCACCTGGATGGTGACGTCGTCGGGCACGAGATCCTCTTCGATGAGCAGGCGCACGAAGTCGAAGTCGGGCTGCGAGGCGGACGGAAAGCCTACCTCGATCTCCTTGAAGCCCATCCGCACGAGTGCCTCGAACATCCGCCGCTTGCGCTCGGGATCCATGGGGTCGATCAACGCCTGGTTGCCGTCGCGCAGGTCCACCGAGCACCAGCGGGGCGCCTGCGTGAGCTTGCGGTCCGGCCACGTTCGGTCGGCAAGCTCCACCGGCACGAACGGGCGGTACTTGTCGAACGGCATCCGCTTCATCTCTGGCTCCTCTCCACGCCCGAATCCCGGAAAAAAGAAAACCTCCCGGCCCGTCAGGGCGCAGGAGGTCGGCGAGCACGCGCGCTCCGCGCTCGCCGTTACGGCAGTAGCAGCTCCAGGGACAGGGACATGATCATGGTGACGCGCATGGTGACAGGAAGGTTCGGCGGTGTCAAATGGCGGAAGAGCGGGTCGCCGTCCGAAGCGAGTACCGCATCTGCATCCACGACGTGAGAAAGAGACTCCTCAGGCTGATCTCTTGCTCGCGTGGAAAGTTTTGGTCCTCGATCCCTGTCTCCGGATACTCGTCGAACCTCGAATACTGCCGTTGGAACAGTGCGTCCCAGAAACTGAAGAGAGATCCGAAATTCGTTTCCCGCTGCCGGCTGTCCAACGAGTGATGGATCCGGTGGGATTGGGGTGTGACCAGGATGTACCGCAGCGGACCCAGATTCGTGCGGATGTTGCCATGGTAGAAGCGGCTGTACCACTCCTTCACGAGGGCGACGGCGACGATCACGGGAGGGTCGATCTTGAGAAACAGAAAAGGAACGACCAGGAACGTATTGCGTACCACGTATTCGAATGGGTGGTACCGGAAATCGGTGAAGAAGCTGAGGTGCCGTTGCGAATGATGCACGGCGTGGAAGCGCCACAACAATGGGATCTTGTGGTGCAGGTAGTGTTGCACCCAATAGCAGAGGTCCACCAGCAGCAGCGCGACGATGAATCTCACCCACCCCGGCGTTTCGGTCAGGCCCGAGAGCGTCAGATAGGAGAAATACAGCGCATGGACCTTCACCAGCAGCGCGACCCAAGTCGCGGAGACGAACGCGTTGAAAAACGGTTCGTACAGAAACCAGACGAGATCGTGGGCCAGGTCCACCGTGAGGATCTTTCGGGGGGCCTGCGCCGGAACGAGCCGTTCGAGGGTCAGAGTCAGAATCAGCGCCGCCCAAAACGGCACGGCAAAGATCACGCCCCTGGCCAGCGTATGCAGCGGAGTGTAGAAAATCGCGACAGCGAACTTCTCCACCGGGACGCTACGCGATCTCGACCAGCTCGATCGCTTCGCGGCTCGGGCCCTCGATCATCACGGCCCGCGCGTGGCCGAGCTTGTAGGGCGCCTCGAGGAACGTGACGCCCTCACCGCGGAGCTTCGCGATCCACGCGTCGAGATCGGCGACGCTGAGCGCGACGTGATCGTACAACTGCCCGCGCGAGCTCACGAGCGGCCGGTCGGTCTGGCGCATGTACGAGGGGAACATGACGTCGCCGAACACGACCGCGGCCGAGGGCGTCCGGAACATGCCTCCCCGCTCGAGCGCGGGCCAGCTCCGCTCCGGCCCGCGCGGGACAGCGCACGTGGCTTCGGTCAGCGGCATGTCGCTCGTGCGCCCCGCGACCAGCGACGCGTTCAGATGCTTCCGGTACCAGAGCTGCGCGCAGAACGGATCTTCCCAGTACATGTGGACATGGTTGAAACGCTCGGCCGGCATGTTCCCCTGATACTCGATGATCGCGCCCTCCGGACCCTGCAGGTATGCGAACCCCGCGCCACCGGCGGGCTGAACCGCTTTGGCCTTCGCGTCGGCGATCTGCGCCTTCGTCAATCCAAGTACGCCGCCAGTGCCGGGCCACGTGTCGCTGCTGACAAGGACATATCC
>JBGOTH010000441.1:0-3572 GCA_041476345.1 Methylomirabilia bacterium | reverse complement strand
GGAAGCGTTCCGCGAGCGCGTCCGCGCCTGGTTGAAGACGAACATTCCAGCCGATTGGCAGCGCAAGATCGGCTCTTCCGACGTCCCGCGCCCCGAAGCGTACGAGTTCCTTCGCACGTGGCAGCACACGCTCTACGACGCAGGCTTCATCGGCCTCACCTGGCCGAAGGACGCGGGCGGGCAGGGGCTCACGTTCCTGGAAGAGCTCATCCTCCACGAGGAGATGGCCGTGGCGAAGGCGCCGCCGATCCTCAACATCCTCGGCGTGGGCATGGCCGGGCCGACGATCGTCGCGTACGGTACCCCGGCGCAGAAGAAGCGGTACCCCGCGAAGATCCTGTCGTGCGAGGAGATCTGGTGTCAGGGCTACTCGGAGCCGAACTCCGGGTCGGACCTCGCGGCGCTCCAGACGCGCGCGGTGAAGGACGGCGATCACTACGTGATCAACGGCCAGAAAGTGTGGACGTCGCTCGCGCACATCGCCGACTGGATGATGCTGCTCGCGCGCACCGATCCCGACGCCCCCAGGCACAAGGGCATCACGTACTTCCTCCTCGACATGAAGTCGCCCGGCGTCACCGTGAAGCCGCTGAAGCAGATCACGGGCGATCCTGAATTCAACGAAGTCTTCTTCGACAACGTGCGCGTGCACGAGTCGCAGGTGCTCGGTGAGGTGAACGGCGGCTGGCAGGTCGGTCTCGCGACGCTGATGTTCGAGCGGCTCGCGCTCGGCTTCGGCCTGCAGGTGCGGCTGCGCATCACGCTCGAGGGCCTCATCGAGATGGCGCGCAAGATGGAAAAGAGCGGGCGCGTGGTCACGAAGGATCCGGTGATGCGCCAGAAGCTCGCGCAGCTCTGGATCGACACCGAGGCGCTGAAGTACCTGGGCGCGCGCGCCATCACCAAGCTCCTCAAGGGCGAGATGCCCGGCCCCGAGGCGTCCGCCGGCAAGATGGGGTGGGTCGAGACGCACCAGAAGCTGCAGGAGCTCGCGATGGAGATCGAAGGCCCATACTCCCAGCTCATGAAGGGCTCGGAGTGGGCGGTGGACGGCGGGAACTGGCAGTACACGTTCCTCCGCTCGCGCGCGAACTCCATCGAGGGCGGCACCACGGAGATCCAGAAGAACATCATCGGCGAGCGCGTGCTCGGGCTCCCCAAAGGATAGGACCATGGACTTCGGATTCAGCCCGGAACAAGAGATGCTCCGCGCGACGGCGCGAAAGTTCTTCGAGAACGAGTGCCCGTCCACCTTCGTGCGCGCGCGCATGGAAGAGGACGCCGGTGTGACCGCCGACTTCTGGAAGAAGCTGGCCGAGCAAGGCTGGCTCGGCCTCGTCTATCCCGAGGAGTTCGGCGGCACCGGGCTCGGCTTCGTGGACCTGACGGTTCTCATGGAAGAGATGGGACGCGCCGTGATGCCCGGGCCGTTCTTCTCGACACTCCTCGCCGGTCTGGCGATCGCCGAGGCCGGCGCGGCGGATCAGAAGAAGGAGTGGCTGGGGAAGATCTCGGACGGCGCCGCGAAGGCATCGCTCGCGTGGACGGAGCCGAGCGCGCGCTGGGACGCGGCGGGCGTCACGACGAGCGCGCGCAACGCGGGCGGGAAGTGGACGCTGACCGGCACCAAGCTCTTCGTGCCGGACGCGCATCTCGCGGATGTGCTGGTCGTCGTGGCGCGCACGTCGGAAGGCAAGCGGCCTGAAGATGGCGTGAGTCTCTTCCTCGTCGAGCGTGGCGCGAAGGGTCTCGCGACGAAGCTGCTGCCCACCATGGACCAGACGCGCAAGCTCTGCGAGGTGAAGCTCGAGGCCGCGCCCGCGACGCTGCTCGGGCCAAAGGACGCGGGCTGGGCCCCGCTCGAGCGCGTGGTGCAGCGCGCGACCGTCGCCCTCTGCGCCGAGATGTGCGGCGGCGCGCAGAAGGTGCTCGACATGACGACGGACTACGCGAAGATCCGCATCGCGTTCGGCAAGCCGATCGGGTCGTACCAGGGCGTCAAGCATCGCGCCGCCGACATGCTCGTCGACGTCGAGAACGCGAAGTCGCTGACCTACTACGCGGCGTGGGCGGTGGATGAAAACGTCCCCGAGGCCGCGCTGGCCTCGTCGATGGCCAAGGCGTACACGTCGGACGCGTTTCGCAAGGTGGCGGGGGCCGGCATCCAGCTCCACGGCGGCATCGGCTTCACGTGGGAGCACGACCTGCACCTCTACTTCAAGCGCGCCAAGTCGTCCGAGTTCACGTTCGGCGACGCGAGCTACCACCGCGAGAAGGTCGCGCAGCTCATCAGTCTGTAGAGCGCCGTCCTGACTGAGCCCGCCGTCCCCCGGCCCGCGGCATCCGTGCTGCTCGTGCGCAACGCAGCGCCGGGCGTCGAGGTCTACATGATCCGCCGGAACAGAGGGATGAAGTTCCTCGGCGGGTACTACGCGTTTCCCGGCGGCAAGGTCGACCCGGCGGACAGCGATCCCGTGGCGCTCGCGCGCGTGCGCGGGGTGACGCCCGACGAGGCGGCGCGCTCTTTCACCGACGTCGACGGCCGGCCGGCGCTCGCCTACTGGATGGCCTCCGCGCGCGAGCTGCTCGAGGAAACCGGCGTGCTCCTCGCGTGCGACGGGGCCGGACGACATCTTGCCGCGAGCGGCGACGAGATCGACCGGTGTCGCCGCGAGCTGATGGACGGCGCCCCCTTCGTCGAAACGCTGGCGCGACGCGACTGGTACTGCGATCTGCGCGCGCTCCGCTACCTGTCGCATTTCGTGACGCCGGCGCACAGCCCCATCCGCTTCACCGCGCGCTTCTTCGTGAGCCCGCTTCCCGCCGGCCAGGGCCCGCGGCTGTTCACGGAGGAGACGTCGGAGGGTTTCTGGATCTCGCCGGCTGATGCCTATTGGAAATTTGTGGATGATGAGATGGCGATGGCCGAGCCCGCCGAGTACGCGCTGGCCTACCTCGCGCAGTTCGCCTCGCTCGACGAGCTGTGGGCGGCCCATGCGGACGGGCGGGCGCGCTTCGAGGGCATCAGCCATCGCCACGACGCGATCGCGGATGACTGGAAGACCGCGCGATTCGCGTATCGGACGCGGCCATAGCCAGCCACACCGTCGAGATCCAGGTGCGGTGGAGCGAGTCGGATCCCGCCGGCATCGCGTTCTATCCGCGGTTCTTCGAGTGGTTCGACATCAGCTGCGATGCGCTCTTCGAATCGCTCGGATTGCCGTGGCCGGTCCTCTTCCCGCAGTACGCGATCGTCGGCGTGCCGATCGTCGAGTGCGGCGCGCGGTTCTCGTCTCCCGTGCGCTACGGAGATACGATGCAGGTCACCGCGACCATTGCGTGGGTGAAGGAGAAGACGTTTCGCGTCGAGTACGACGTGGCGGTCGGGGATCGGCACTGCGCGCGCGGCTTCGAAGTCCGCGCGTGGGTGGCGCGGCCGACGACGCCGGGCGAGACGCTGTCGGCCCGCGCGATCCCGCCGGAGATCGTCGCGAAGCTCACGGAGGGAGGTTGATGGAATTCCAGATGAGACGGGCGGCCGTCGGGCTCATCGTCGTGCTGCTCGTCGCCGC
>JBGOTH010000440.1:0-3574 GCA_041476345.1 Methylomirabilia bacterium | reverse complement strand
GTCGCCCGCGAGCTTGCCGCTGTCGAGGCGGTTCACGCCGACGTCGATCACCCACGCGCCGGGCTTCACCATGTCGCCGGTGATCATGCGCGGGCGGCCGGCCGCGACGCAGAGGATGTCCGCGCGCCGGGTGTGGAACGCAAGGTCGCGCGTGCGCGTGTGGCACATCGTCACCGTCGCGTGACGCGCGAGCAAGAGCTGCGCGAGCGGCTTGCCCACCAGGCGCGAACGGCCGACCACCACCGCCTCCGCGCCCTCGAGCGTCGCGCCGTAGTGATCCAGGACTTCGAGGCAGCCGGCGGGCGTGCACGGGACGACCCTCGCATTTCCCGCGAGCAGGTTGCCGAGGTTCGTCGGCGTGAGCCCGTCGACGTCTTTCGCGGGGTCGATGCGCGCGACCGCCTCGGCGTCGTTCAGGCCTTTGGGAAGCGGGAGCTGGAGGAGCACTCCGTGGAGCGTCTCGTCGAGATTGATGCGCTCCAGCAGGCGGAGCAGCGCGTGCTGCTCGAGGCCCTCGGGATACAGAAAGTCCTGGGTGGCGATACCGACCGAATCCGCGGAGCGCTTCTTGTTGCGGACGTAGACCTGCGAGGCGGAATCGTCGCCGACGAGCACCACGGCGAGCTTCGGGGTCACGCGCTGCTCGGCGTGCAGGCGCGTCACGCCCGCGCGAACCTCGTCCAGAATCTTCTGCGCGACCGCCTTGCCGTCGAGGATCACCCGGCGACCCGAAGCCGCTCGATGGCGGAGGCCCTCCCGCTGTCCGGATCCACGGTGATCACGACGCCATGCAGCGCCGCCGGGCCCTTGGCCGTCTCGAAGCGAACCGGCATCTGAGTGAGGAAGCGCTGGAGGATCTGCTCGCGGTCGACGCCGATGACACCGTCCGTCGGGCCCGTCATCCCGAGGTCCGTGATGTAGGCGGTGCCGCCGGGCAGCACGCGCTCGTCGGCCGTCTGCACGTGGCGATGCGTGCCGACCACCGCACTCACCTTGCCGTCGAGCCACCAGCCCATGGCGACCGATTCGCTCGTGGCCTCGCAGTGGAAGTCCACGAGGCGGATCGGGGTCTCGCCACCGACGGTTTCCAGGATGGCCTCGACTCTCCGGAACGGGCAGTCGATCGGTAGCATGAACACGCGGCCCATCAGGTTGATCACCGTCACGCGATACGGCCCCGCCTTCACGGTGATGTAGCCCGCGCCGGGTGTGCCCTCCGGATAGTTGGCGGGACGGAGGAGCCGGTTCTCCTTCACGATGTAGTTCGCCGTCTCCTTCTTGTCCCACACGTGGTTGCCGGTGGTCAGCACGTCCACGCCGAGGTCGAGGACCTGCTCGGCGATCTGCTGGGTCACGCCGAAGCCACCCGCCGCGTTCTCGACGTTGACGACGGTGAACTGGGCCTGGTGCTGCTCGCGGAGGCGCGGCAGGAGTTTCACGAGGGCGGCGCGTCCCGGTTCGCCGTAGACGTCGCCGATCATCAGGATCTTCATGCGGAGCTACTTCGCCACTTCGACGGCCCGTGTCTCCCGGATGACGACGACCTTGATGTGCCCGGGGTACTGCATCTCGGCCTCGATCCGCTTGGTGATGTCCTTGGCCAGCTGGTGGGCGTCGAGGTCGGAGACGATGTCGGCCTTGGTCATCACCCGCAGCTCGCGCCCCGCCTGGATGGCGTAGCACATCTCGACGCCCTTGTAGCTGAGGGCGATCTCTTCCAGCTTCGCGAGCCGGCGGATGTAGCTCTCGAGCACGTCGCGACGCGCCCCCGGCCGCGCCGCCGAGATGCCGTCGGCGGCTTCCGTGAGCACCGCCTCGATCGTCTCGGGCTCGACGTTTTCGTGACCGCACAGCGCGGCGTTGATGACCTGCGCGCTCTCGTTGTACTTCGTGAGCACCATCAGCGAGAGCTCCGGGTGGCTGCCTTCCTGCTCGTGCGTGAGGGCCTTGCCGATGTCGTGCAGCAACCCCATGCGCTTGGCGAGCTTGACGTCGGCCTTGATCTCGGCCGCCATCATGCCGGCCAGCCACGCCACTTCCTTCGAGTGCTGCAGGCAGTTCTGGCCGTACGACGTCCGGAATTTCATCCGGCCCACGAGCTTGACCAGCTCCGGATGCAGCCCGTGCACGCCGACCTCGAAGCACGCCTTCTCCCCCTCGTCGCGCAGGTGCTGCTCCATCTCCTTCTTGACCTTCTCCACGACCTCTTCGATGCGGGCGGGATGGATGCGCCCGTCCGCGACGAGGATCTGGAGCGAGCGGCGCGCGATCTCGCGACGGTACGGATCGTAGGCGGAGATGAGCACGGCCTCGGGCGTGTCGTCGACGATGAGGTCGACCCCCGTGAGCTGCTCGAGGGCCCTGATGTTGCGGCCCTCGCGCCCGATGATGCGGCCCTTCATGTCGTCGGAGGGCAAGTCGACGACGGAGACGGCCGTTTCGACAGTGTAATCTGGTGCTAAGCGCTGGATGGTGGTGGCGAGCACTTCTCTCGCCTTCACCTGCGCCGTCTCGCGCGCCTCTTCCTCGAGGCGCATGCCCATGAGGGCGGCCTCGCGCTTCAGCTCCTCCTCGAACGTGGCGAGGAGCTGACGCTTGGCCTCCTCGGCCGTGAGGCCGGCGATCACCTCGAGCTTGCGCCGTTGCTCGTCCACGGCGGCGGCCAGCCGCTGCTCCTGCTCGAGGACCTGCTTCTCGCGCCGGGCCACGCCCGCGTCCTTCGAGGTGAAGTCGGCGAGGCGCCGCTCGATGTCATCGAGCTTGCGGGCAAGCTGCTCCTCTTTCCCGACGACGCGCTGCTCGACCTGCTGGATCTCCCGCTCGCGGCGGCGCGCCTCCGTCTCGAAGTCGGCGCGCGCCTTGAACGTGGCCTCGCGCACCTCCAGCTCCGAGGACTTTTTCCTGTTCTCCGCGTCGCGCTGGGCCTCTCCGACGATGCGCTCGGCACGCTCTCCCGCCTCGCCCAAGCGCTTGTCGGTGAACCACTTGTGCAGGAAGAAACCGATCGGAAGAGCGAGTACCGCAATAACAGAGTCGATCACGAGCCAGAAGCCTTGAGGCATCGCTTATCTATCCTCGTGAAATGATCGAAATGTCCGTGATTTCGACAGTATAGGGGGCGAGGACGGCGCGAGTCAACGCGAGAGAGGGAATGTCCCCGCCTCTGCCGTGTGCCGACGGTGTTTCGAACCTGGTGTTTACCAGGTGGGCGCCTGTATAGGAGGGCTTTAGGCTTCCCCTTCAAGAGGGGCTTGCACACCACCCTCGCGTTGAGCACCCGTTCTTTAAACGAGGTTGAAACTTCCCCCCGGCATCACGCACAGCGCAGGGACGCACACTGTGTACCCGTCATCGCGTCGGGCGTCAAGACTGTCGGTGTTGGGAGCGGTGGGCGGCGGCGCGGCCGACGCACTCGTTCGCTCGAAAGGCAAGCACTCGCTCTGCGAGCGCGCCGGCCGCGCCGCCGGTCGGGAACACGAAACGACGCCCTTGACGCCCGACGCCGCGACGGGTACACAGAGTGCGTTCCTGCGCTGTGCGTGATGCCGGGGGAAAGTTTCAACCTCGTTTAAAG
>JBGOTH010000439.1:0-3575 GCA_041476345.1 Methylomirabilia bacterium | reverse complement strand
TTTATCCGTCCCAGAGAGCTCGCGGAGGGCCTCGCCGACCAGCGCGAGTGACCCCGCAACACAAACGATGGGGGTCGCCGGCGGCTGAGCCGCCACGCTTAGCGCCTCGGCAACTGACAGTGTGACGGTCGTGGGGATCGTGCCGCTTACAAAGGCGGCGAGTGCTACCGGGTCGGCGGAGCGCTCGCCCGCGACACGCGTGAGAATCAGCCGGCCCGCGAGCGGGAGCAGCGCGTCGAGAATGCCGCGCGCATCCTTGTCGGCGTACACCCCCACGACGAACGTCACGCGCACATCGCCGAAGAGCGCCCGCAGCGACGCCGCGAGTGCCCGCGCGCCGTCGGGGTTGTGCGCCCCGTCGAGAATGAGCCACGGATCGCGCCGGACGATCTGCATCCGCCCCGGCCAGCGGACCCGCGCGAGGCCCGTGCGGATTGCCGTGTCGCTCACACCGAGCACGCGCGCGGCCGCCACGGCCGCGAGCGCGTTCGATGGTTGGTGGACGCCGAGCAACGGGAGCGTGAGGTCGTCGAGCCGAAAATCAGGACCGGCGCAATCGATGCGCTGCCCGTCGAGTCCCGACGAGCGCACGGTGACGTGCAGGTCGCGCCCCTCGAGCCGGAGCGGCACGCCGACCGCGGCGGCCCGGCGCTCGACGATCGCGTGTACCTCCGGCCGTTGCGCGGACACGACGGCGGTGCCGGACCGGATGATGGCGGCCTTGGCGTCCGCGACCGATTCGATGGTCGACCCGAGCCACGCTTCGTGATCGATGTCGATGTGCGTCAGCACGGTGACGGCGGGCCTGCCGACGGTGGTCGCGTCGCCACGGCCGCCGAGCCCGACCTCGAGCACCGCGACCTCGACGCCTTCGTGGGCGAAGTGGTCGAGCGCGAGCGCGGTCGCGGACTCGAACATCGTGGCATCGGCACGGGCGACGAGCGTGCCGAGCGCGTCGACGCCGTCGGCGACGGCATCTTCGGAGATCGGCGCGCCGTCGACGCGGATACGCTCGCGGAAGGACACGAGGTGCGGCGAGGTGTAGAGACCGACGCGCCGGCCGGCCGCCTTCAGCATCGCGGCCAGCATGGCGGCGCATGAGCCCTTGCCATTGGTGCCGCCGACCTGGGCCAGGATGAAGCGCGATTCGGGATGGCCGAGGGCATCCAGCAGCGCCTCGATGCGCTCGAGGCCGGGCCGCATGCCCGTGATCTCGCCCCGACGAAGGCCGAGGAGACGGGCCACCGCCTCCGCGTAGGTCAGGGCGTATCCGCGAAGAAGACGAGCAGGCGGCGCAGCGTGTCCTTGAGCTCGCGCCGGTCGACCACGAGGTCGATCTGGCCGTGCTCGAGGAGGAACTCCGAGCGCTGGAAGCCCTCGGGCAACGGTTGGCGGATCGTCTCCGCGATCACGCGCGGACCGGCGAAGCCGATGAGCGCCCGCGGCTCGGCGAGGATGACGTCACCGAGCATCGCGAAGCTGGCGGTGACGCCGCCCGTCGTCGGATCGGTGAGGACCGAAAAGAACGGCAGACCCGCGCGCCCCAGTCGCTCGAGCACCGTCGCGGTCTTCGCCATCTGCATGAGCGAAAGGATGCCCTCCTGCATGCGGGCGCCGCCCGACGCGGCGACGATGATCACGGGCACGTGCTTCGCGATGGCGAGCTCGACGGCGCGCGCGAGCTTCTCGCCGACGACCGAGCCCATGCTCCCCCCGAGGAAGCCGAACTCGAAGGCGCAGAGAACCGTGGGCAGCCCGCCGATGCGCGCGAGCCCGCACACCACGGCGTCGCCGAGGCCGGTCTTCTGCTGCGCCGCCTTCACGCGATCGCGATAGCGCTTGGTGTCCTTGAACCCGAGCGGATCGCCGCTCGTGAGATTCGCGCCGTGCTCCTCGAAGCTCCCGGCATCCGCGAGCGAGGCGATGCGCTCGCGGGCGCCGATGCGAAAGGGATATCGGCACTTCGGGCACACGCGCCCGGCCCGCTCGACCTCGGCGCGGTAGATGATCTCCTTGCAGGAGTCGCACTTGATCCAGAGCCCCTCGGCCATCTGCACCGTGCGGCGCGGAGCGCCGGACTCGGCAGACTGGTCGGACTTCTTGCGGCTGAACCACGCGCTCATGATCTGCGCAGCGGCACCTTCAGCTCGCCGATGAACCGGCCGACGTCCTCCACGAGCGTGGGCGACGAGACCCGCTCCTCGATCATCCGCACGATGGCGGAGCCGACGATGACCCCGTCCGCGATCGCGCCGACCGCGGCCACCTGCTCCGGCTTCGCGATCCCAAAGCCCACGCACACGGGCTTCGTCGTCACCATGCGGAGGGCGCGCAACTGTCCACCGAGATCGGGTGGCACGTCCGCGCGCTCGCCGGTGACGCCGAGCCGCGACGCGACGTAGACGAAGCCGTCGCTGCGCCGCGCGATGAGGCGCAGGCGCGCCGGCGTCGAGGTCGGCGCGACCATGTGGATGACGTCGAGGCCCACGGTCCGCGCCGCGGCGGCAAGATCCGTCGCCTCCTCCGGCGGAAGGTCGACCACGAGCACGCCGTCGACTCCCGCGTCGACGGCCGTTCGCGCGAACGCGGGGAGGCCGAAGGCGTAGATGGGGTTGTAGTACGCCATGAACACGATCGGCGCGCGGACACGCCCGCGCACGCGCGACACCGTCTCCAGCACGCGCACGAGACTGGTGCCCGCCCGCAGCGCGCGCTCGGCGGAGCGCTGGTTGACGGGGCCGTCGCCGATCGGGTCGGAGAATGGCACACCCAGCTCGATCACATCGGCCCCGCGCGCGTCCGCCTCGACGATCAGGCGTTCGGTCACATCGAGGGACGGGTCGCCCGCCGTGAAGAACGTGACGAGCGCGCGCTCGCGACGCTCGCGCAGATCGTGGAAGGTCGTGTCGATCCGACTCAAATGGTTTCCGTACTCAGCGCTTTCGCGATCACGTGGACGTCCTTGTCGCCGCGGCCCGAGAGCCCGACCACGATGGCCTTGCTGCGCGGGAGCTGCTTGGCGAGCCGCATCGCGTACGCGATCGCGTGCGACGACTCCAGCGCCGGCATGATGCCTTCGGTGCGCGTGAGGGCCTGGAAGCCCTCGAGCGCCTCCTCGTCGGTGACCGACGTGAACTCGAAGCGGCCGAGGTCGCGATAGTACGCGTGCTCGGGGCCGACGCCGGGATAGTCGAGGCCCGCGGAGATCGAATGCGCGACCGCCACCTGCCCGTCGTCGTTCTGCAAGAGGTAGCTCATGCTCCCGTGCAGCACGCCGGGCCGGCCGGCGCTCAGCGTCGCGCCGTGCCGGCCGCTCGGCACGCCGTGACCGCCGGCCTCCACGCCGAGGATGCGGACGTTCTTGTCGCCGATGAAGGGATGGAAGAGCCCGATGGCGTTGGAACCGCCGCCCACGCATGCGATCACCACGTCGGGCAACCGCCCGATCATCCGACGCGCCTGCGCGCGGGCTTCCCGTCCGATCACGGTTTGGAAGTCGCGCACCATCATCGGGTACGGATGCGGGCCCAGCGCGGAGCCCAGCACGTAGTACGTCGTGCGGACGTTCGTCACCC
>JBGOTH010000438.1:0-3581 GCA_041476345.1 Methylomirabilia bacterium | reverse complement strand
TGCTCGACACGTTGCTTCAGCATATGAAGGCCACGCAAGGTGTGTGGTTCGCGACGCACGAGGAGGTCGCGCGGTACTGCAAGGAACAGGCGACGTAGCCGGGGCGGTGAACCGGTAGGCGTCGGGCTCGGGTCGGCGTGGCGCGGGGTGGGTCACGCCGACATTCGCAGCCGAATGAAGCGAAGCTTCATCTCGGCGAGGACGGGAGGCGCGAGCCACCCCGCGCCACGCCGAACCGGGCCCGACACCTACGAGCTCACCGCCTGGTCTTTGCAGTAGCGCGCGACTTCGGCGTGCGTGGCGAACCACACGCCGGGCGTCGCCTTCATGTGGCGCACCAGCTCGTCGAGCAGGGCGATGCGCGAGCGGTGGCCGATGATGTGCGGATGCATGGTGAGCAGGAACAATCCGCGCTCGGCGACCGCGCCGTCGAACTCGCCCTTGAAGATCTCGAGCACGGCCGACGGCGGCGTGTAGGGGCGAATCGCTTCGAAGCGGTTCATGTTGAGGTACGGCGCGTCGTCCTTGATCCACTCGACGGGCAGCTCCACGACGCCGGTCGGCTCGCCGTCCTCGACGAGCTCGTACGGCTCGTCGTCGGCCATCAGCGACGAATCGTAGAGCAGTCCCATCTCGCGGATCAGCATGAGGGTGTTCGGGCTGAAGTCCCACGAGGGGACACGGACGCCGAGGGGGACCTGACCGCCGGCCTTCGCCAGCACGTCGTACGCGCGGCGCATGAGATCGCGCTCGACGTCTTCGGCGAGCGGGCTCGTGCGCTCGTGGATCCAGCCGTGCATGCCGATCTCGTGGCCCTCGGCGACGATGCGGGTCTGCTCGTCCGGGTAGAGCTTCGCGACCACCGCGGGGACGAAGAACGAGGCCTTGAGATCGTAGCGGCGCAGCAGTGCCAGGATCCTGGGCACGCCGGCGCGCGATCCGTACTGCCCCTGGGAGAGACGCCCCACGGACGTCGAGCCTTCGCGGAGCGTGCCGGTCTCGTGATCCGGGTCGAAGGAGAGCGCCACGCACACGCGGGCGCCGTTCTTCCACTGCTTCGGCTTGAGCGATCGGCCGGCGCGGACTTTCTCGACGGCGTTGCGCCAGCGTGTTTCGGGCCAGCTCCAGGACGGATCGGTATCAGGCGTTGTCGTCATGATGGGGGATAATACGCGCATGCCTCCAGCCCCGCCGCGCTGCGCCTCATGTCAGTTCGAGAATCCGGCCGGCATGCGTTTCTGCGGCCGGTGCGGGACGCCGCTCGCGTCCGTCTGTCCGAGCTGCGGCACCGAAGCGCCGGCGGGCTTCAAGTTTTGCGGCCACTGCGGCGCGGATCTGAGTACGACGACGTCGGCGGGGCCGGCGAAGCTTCCTCCCGACGAAGACAGGACGCGCGTACCCCCGCGGCTCGCCGCGCCCGCCGCGCCCGCCCCCGACAGCGCGTACACGCCACGGCATTTGGCCGAGAAGATCTTGAAGTCGCGCTCGGCGATGGAAGGCGAGCGACGGCAGGTGACCGTGCTCTTCGCCGATCTGGCCGGGTTTACCGCGCTCGCCTCGAAGCTCGATCCCGAGGATGTCCATGTCATCGTCGACGCGTGCTTCGAGCGCATCACCACCGAGATCCACCGCTTCGAGGGCACGATCAACCAGTACACGGGCGACGGGGTGATGGCGCTCTTCGGCGCGCCGATCGCCCACGAAGACAGCGCGCGCCGCGCCGTGCACGCGGCGCTCGGCATCCAGCGCGCGATCCGTGACTACGCGGCGAGCCTGCGCACCGAGCGCGGGCTGACCCTCGCCATGCGGATCGGCCTCAACACCGGCGCCGTCGTCGTGGGCCGCATCGGCGACGACCTGCGCATGGACTACACCGCCGTCGGCGACACCACGAATCTCGCGGCCCGCATGCAGCAGACCGCGCGGCCGGGCAGCGTGATGATCACGGAGGCGACGCACCGGGCCGTCGAAGGCTTTTTCGAGACGCTCGACCACGGGCGCCTCGAGGTGAAGGGCCATGACCCGGTGCACGCGTTCGAAGTCCTGCGGCCGCGAAGCTCGCGCTCCCGGATCGACATCGGGCACGAGCGCGGGCTGACACCGTTCGTCGGGCGCGCGCGCGAGCTCGGCGTGCTGCTCGAGCGGTTCGAGGACGTCGCGGCCGGCCGCGGGCAGGTCGTCTTCATCGGCGGCGACGCCGGCATGGGCAAGTCCCGCCTGCTCTTCGAGTTCCGCCGCGCGCTCACCGACGCCGGGCATGAGGTGACGTGGCTCGAAGGGCAGTGCGTGTCGTTCGGGCAGTCGATCCCGTTCCTGCCGCTCGTCGACCAGCTTCGCAAGAACTTCCGGATCGGGGAGATCGACGGCGAGCCCGAGATCATCGCAAAGGTCGAGCACGGGCTGCGTGCGTTGGGCGGCCTCGAGGCTCACGCGCCGTTCATCCGCTATCTGCTCGCGGTCGATCCCGGGGACGCCGCCGTCGCCACCATGGACGCGCCGAGCCGCCGCCGCCTCATCTTTGCCGCGCTGCGCGCGTTGGCCAACCGCGGCGCGACCCTCCGGCCCCTCGTGCTCGTCGTCGAGGACCTGCACTGGATGGACAGCAGCAGCGAAGAATATCTGGCCTCGTTGCTGGACTCGATGGCGGCGATGCCCGTGATGCTGGTCCTCACGTATCGGCTCGGCTACACGCCGCCCTTCCGCGCGCACAGCTTCCAGGCCGCGCTGAGCCTCACCACGCTCGTTCCGCTCGACGCCCTCGCGGTCGCGTGCGCCGCGCTCGGCGTGACGGCGCTGCCCGACGACGTCAGCGAGGCGCTCATGGAGAAGGCGGAAGGCGTGCCGCTCTTCATCGAAGAGGTCGCGAAGACGCTGCTCGACCTCGGCGTGCTCCGCCGGGAGAACGGCACGCTGCGCCTGGTGAAGGGCGCGGGCGCCGTGAGCGTGCCCGACACGATGCAGGACATCATCATGGCGCGCCTCGATCGGCTCGGCGAGGACGGCAAGCGCACGATGCAGCTGGCGTCCGTGATCGGACGCGAGTTCGTCGTCCGCCTGCTGAGCCGCGTCAGCGAAATGAGCGAGCGCCTGGAACAGTTGCTCCGCGAGCTGCAGGGCCTCGAGCTGATCTACGAGAAGAGCGCGCTGCACGAGCCCTCGTACATCTTCAAGCACGCCGTCATCCAGGACGTCGCCTACAACAGCCTGCTGCGCGAGCGCCGCAAGAGCCTGCATCGCGCCGTCGGCTTCGCGCTCGAAGAGCTCTATCCCGATCGTGTCGCCGAGCATTACGAAGAGCTGGCCCATCACTTCTCGCAGGCCGAGGACTGGACGAAGGCGTTCGAGTACCTCGCGCACTCGGGCGATCGCGCCAAGGACGCGAGCGCGAACCAGGTGGCGCTCGACTGGTATGCGCGGGCGCTGGACGCCGCCGCGAAAGCGCCGACGGCCGTGCCGCGCAAGCGCCTCGCGGAAGTCCATCAACGGCGCGGGCAGATCCTCATCGGCGTGGCGCGACTCGACGAGGCGATCGCCGCGGCGGAGCAGATGCTGGAGCTCGCGCGCGCGGACGGAGACCGGCG
>JBGOTH010000437.1:0-3588 GCA_041476345.1 Methylomirabilia bacterium | reverse complement strand
TGCCGTTCGTGCTTCGCGTGCTCGCACGGCGCCCGATCGTGCTCGCCGGCGCGATCATCGTCGTGCTCACCACGGTGATCGGCCTCCTCGCGCCCGTCATCGCGGTCGACCCGATGCGGATGGACGTGGCGATGCGCCTGCAGACGCCGGGCGCCGCGTACTGGTTCGGCACGGACGACCTCGGGCGCGACGTCTTCGCGCGCGTGGTGTACGGCGCCCGTCTCTCGATCCTGGTCGGCGGCGCCGTCGTGGTGTTCGCGCTCATGCTGGGATTGACGGCCGGGCTCGCCGCGGGCTACTTCCGGCGGCTCGACAACGTGATCATGCGCGTGATGGACGGTCTCATGGCCTTTCCCGCGATCATCCTCGCCATCGCGCTCATGGCGTCGCTGGGGCCGAGCGTGACGAACGTGATCCTGGCCATCGGCATCGTGTACACGCCGCGCGTGGCACGCGTGGTGCGCGGGTCCGTGCTCGTCGTTCGCGAGAACGCGTACGTGGAGGCCGCGCGGGCGCTCGGCGTGCCGGACCTGCCGATCATCCTGCGGCACGTGCTCCCCAACTGTCTGAGCCCGGTGATCGTGCAGGGCAGCTTCGTGTTCGCGGCGGCCGTGCTCACCGAGGCGGCGCTCAGCTTTCTCGGCGTCGGGGTACCGCCATACATCCCGTCGTGGGGCAACATCCTGTCGGAAGGACGCCTCTATCTCCAGCAGGCCCCCTGGCTCGTGCTCTATCCTGGCGCCGCCATCATGGTGACCATCCTCGGCCTGAACCTGCTCGGCGATGGCGTACGCGATCTCCTCGACCCGAAGATCCGCGGCCTCTCGATCGAACGAACCCGCGCAACCTGATTGGAGAACTCCATGCCGCCTCATCGTCACGCGTACCGGCCCGTCGTCATGGGGATCCGTGGCGCCGTCGCCTCCGCCCATCCTCTCGCGTCGATGGCGGGCGTGCGCATGCTGCTCGCCGGCGGCAACGCGGTGGATGCGGCGGTGGCCGTCGGCGCCACGCTCAACGTCGTCGAGCCGTTCATGTCGGGCATGGGCGGCGTCGGGCTCATGCTGATCTCGCGCGCGAAAACCAAGGAGCGTCACCTTCTCGACTTCATCGGGCGATCGCCGCGCGCCGCCGACATCGCGAAGTGCACCGACGACGAGCTCGCGGGCGGCCCGAAGTCGTGCGCGACGCCCGGCAACCTCGGCGGCTGGCTGGCCGCGCACGAGCGCTTCGGCAGCCTGCCGCGCGCGAGCGTGTTCGGTCCCGCGATCGAGCTCGCCGAAGGCGGCGCGCCGCTCACGTGGAAGAACGTCGACTTCTTCGAGCAGTCGCGGAGCCAGCTCGCGCGGTCGGCGGAGGCGCAGCGGCTCTATCTCGGCAACGGCGGCCCGCGTCCGGGACGCGTCGTGACCTACAAGGAGCTCGCGGGAACGATGCGCCAGGTCGTCGAGGGCGGTGCGGAGGCGTTCTACCGCGGCCCCATCGCCAAGGCGCTCGCGCGCGGAGTTCAGGAAGCGGGCGGTTGGCTGTCCGAGGAAGACCTCGCGGCGTTCACGCCGGAGTGGCGCGAGCCGACCGTGATCACGTATCGCGAGCACCAGGTGTACTCGGCGCCGCCGCCGTTCTCCGCCTTTCAGATGCTCGAGACGCTCAACATCCTCGAGGGCTATGACGTGCGGGGCTGGGGTGGGAATTCGCCGGAGTATCTCCATCACCTGATCGAGGCGATCAAGCTCGCCTCGGCCGATCGTCTCGCGTATGCCTATAGCCCCGACGTGCCGATCAAGGGGCTGCTCTCGAAGGCGTACGCGGCACGCCAGCGCGCGCGCATCGACGCGGCTCGGGCCGCGGTGAGCGAAGGAGAGCGCCATAGCCGCGCGCGGCTCGCCGACCAGGTCGCCGACGGCCACCCCGCGAAGTTCGAGAACGAGCACACGACACACTTCGCGTGCGCGGATGCCGACGGCACCGTCGTGTCGGTCACGAACACCCTCGGCATGTCGTTCGGATCCGGCTTCGCGGTGCCGGGAACCGGCGTGCTGCTCAACAACGCTCACAAGTGGATGGACCGCGATCCCGAGTCGCCGAACGCGCTCAAGCCCGGGCGCAAGGGCGTGACGATGATGTCGCCGACGCAGGTGTTTCGCGACGGGCGCTTCCAGCTCTCGATCGGGACGCCGGGTTCCTACGGAATCTTACAGACCACGCCGCAGATGCTGCTCAACGTGCTGGAGTTTGGCTTCAACATCCAGGAGGCGATCGAGGCGCCGCGCGTCCGCGTCTATCGCGATCGTCTCGTCGACGCGGAGGCGCGCATCCCTGCCGCCACGCGCATGGCGCTCACCGAGCGTGGCCACAACGTCAACGTCATCGACGAGTGGTCGTGGATCGTGGGCGGGGGGCAGGGGATCGTGCGGGATCCTGAATCCGGCGCGCTGATGGCCGGCGCCGATCCGCGCCGTGACGGCTACGCGCTCGCGATCTGACTCGGAGGGGGGAGCTACGGGCGTTTGAAGACGAGCGGACCGACGAACGACTCCGACGAGGAGCCCGTGTCGTTGGAGTCGATGGCGATCGACACGGCGTCGGGGTTGTCCGGCTCTTCGTGGTAGATCTTCTTGAAGTCATCGTGGACGTTGCGACGCTCGGTGTGCCAGCTGCCGAGCCCGGCGGTGCCGGAGCGCACGATCACGTAGGTCACGGTGCGCGTCTTCTCGCTCTTGCAGATCGTTTCGGCGGGCGCCGTCGTGTCCCAGACGTAGCCGATGACGCGCGAGCGCACCGCGTCGGGAAAGCGGCGCCAGGTCACGTAGACTTGCGCGGCCTGATCGTCGGTGGCTTTCACACAGGAATTGCCGTCCTTCGGGAGCGCGACGGCTTTCCAGCGCCACTCGAGGATCGGGGTGTCCTTGAGGTTGACTTTGCCCTTGATGTCCTTGCTGATCGTCGAGCCTTCATTCCTGCTCTTCATGTGGAGGACCTTCTTACCGGCGTCCTCCACGATCGTCATGTCGTACGCCGGACTGCCCCAGTTCTGCCCCTTCCACGCGTCGGGGATGCCTTTGCCGCCGACCGCGAGCTTCGACCAGTCCTCGACGAGGACATCGTCGGCGGCCCACGCGAGCGAGCCGAGCAGGACCAGGGCGGCCGCGATGCCGATGCGGTATCGCATGCGAGCTATCATACCGAACGCCCATGGAGACGCCGGTGTCGATGCGGATCGACAAGTGGTTATGGGCGGCGCGTGTCTTCAAAACGCGAAGCCTCGCCTCGGAGGCATGCGACGGCGGCAAGGTCGACGTGAACGGCGAGGCGGCGAAGCGGGCCAAGGCGATACGGGGCGGCGAGCGCATCGAGATCACGATCCGGGTCGAGCGCCGGATCCTGAAAGTGCTCGCACTGTCCGAGCGCCGCGGGCCGGCCGCGGAGGCACGCTTCCTGTACGAAGACCTCACGCCGCCCGCGCTTCCGCGCGTGCGCTACTCGAAGCCCCCGGACCGGGAGCCCGGCGCCGGCCGCCCACGCGAGCGAGCCGAACAGAACCAGGGCGGCCACGCTGCCGATGCGGTATCGCATGGGAGCTATCAT
>JBGOTH010000436.1:0-3589 GCA_041476345.1 Methylomirabilia bacterium | reverse complement strand
GCCTTCGGCGAGCTGTCCTCCGCGCAGGACCAGCTGGTGCGCACGGAGAAGCTGCGCGCGCTCGGTGAGATGGCCTCCGGCGTCGCGCACGACTTCAACAACCTGCTCGGCTCCATCCTCGGGTGCGCCCAGCTCCTGCTCCAGCGCGTCGAGGAGCCGCGCCTGCGCAAGTGGCTGCAGGTCATCGAGCGCTCGGCGCACGACGGCGCGCAGACCGTGCGCCGGCTCCAGGAGTTCACGCGCATCCGCCGCGACCAGCCCTTCGTGCCGGTGGATCTCAACCAGGTGGTGCGCGACGCGCTCGAGATCACGCAGTCACGCTGGCGCGAGGAGCCGTCGAGCCGCGGTATCACGATCGACGTCCGCACCTCGCTCGGTGAGGTCGCGCCGGTGGGGGGCGATCCCGTCGAGCTGCGGGAGGCGCTCACCAACCTCATCCTCAACGCCGTCGACGCGATGCCGAGCGGCGGCGTGCTGTCGCTTCGCACCGCCGTCGTCGACGACGGGCTCATCGAACTGTCGGTCGGCGACACGGGCGTCGGGATGCCGGAGAGCGTGCGCCAGCGGATCTTCGACCCGTTCTTCACGACCAAGGGCGCGCAGGGTACGGGACTCGGCCTCTCGATCACCTACGGCATCCTGATGCGCCACCGCGCGCGTGTCGCGGTGGAGAGCGAGCCGGGGGTGGGCACGACGTTCCGTCTCGCCTTCGAGCCGAGCGTCGCCCTCGGCATCGCCGAGCCCGTGGCGCAACTCCCCGCGCCTTCGGGGGCGCCGCTCCGGTGCCTCGTCGTCGACGACGAAGAGGCGGTCGGCACCGTGTTGGGCGACGTGCTCGAGACGAGCGGGCACTCGGTGGCGGTGCTCACGAGCGGCGCGGCAGCGATCGAGCGCTTCCGGAGCGAGCCGTTCGACGTCGTCTTCACCGATCTCTCGATGCCGGGGCTTTCGGGATGGCAGGTGGCGCGCGCCGTGAAAGGCATCGCACCCGCCGTCCCGGTCTTTCTCGTCACCGGGTTCGGCGTGGAGCTGTCCGCGGAGGAGCGCCGCGCGCACGGCGTCGACCTCGTCCTCTCGAAGCCACTCAACATCCAGTCGATCCTCGACGCGATCGCCTTCGCCGCCACCCACCGCGGCCACGAGTCTGAAGGAGCTTCGCATGGCCTATGAGACGGTGACTCTCTCGCGCGCGGACGGTGTGGCCACCATCACGCTGAGCCGTCCCGATGCGTTCAACGCGCTCGACCTCACGCTGGGCCGGGAGCTCTTCCACGCGGTCCTCGAGGTCGACGACGACGTGTCGGTGCGCGCGGTCGTCGTCACGGGCGCCGGCAAGGCGTTCTGCGCGGGCGGTGACGTCAAGTCGTTCGTCGACAACCTCGGCCGCATCGGCGCCCACATCAAGGAGCTGACGACGTATCTGCACGGCGCCGTCTCGCGCCTGGCCCGGACCGAGAAGCCGGTGATCATGGCGGTCAACGGCGTGGCCGCGGGTGGGGGCATGAGCTTCGCGCTCTGCGGGGACCTGGTCCTCGCCGCCGAATCCGCTCGCTTCACGATGGCGTATTCCAAGATCGGGGCCACGCCCGACGGCTCGTCGTCGTACTATCTGCCGCGGTTGATCGGGTTGCGCCGCGCGATGGAGCTCTACTTCACCAACCGCGTGCTCTCCGCGCGCGAGGCGCAGGAGTGGGGGCTGGTGACGCGCGTGGTGCCCGACGCCGAGCTCATGCAGGAAGCACAGGCGCTCGCCCGTGAGCTCGCGCAGGGGCCGACGCAAGCGTTCGGCGGCGCCAAGCGCTTGTTCCACCAGTCGACCTGGGAGAGTCTGGAGACAC
Source organism: Methylomirabilia bacterium (assembly GCA_041476345.1). GTDB lineage: Bacteria > Methylomirabilota > Methylomirabilia > Rokubacteriales > CSP1-6 > VGLJ01. Next base: position 1,751 of record JBGOTH010000436.1, on the reverse strand, counting down.
AGATGGAGCTGGAGGCTCAGGCCATCGCCGCAAGCGGGCGGACCGAAGATTTCCGCGCCGGCATCGGCGCCTTCGCCGCGAAGCGGCCGGCGCCGCCGTTCCGGGGCCGATGACACGAGGAGGAGTGATCGTGACGACTGCAATCCGACCGCGCGTCTTCTATCGGCCTGGCTGATCGTCCTGCTTGAAGACGAAAGAGCTGCTTTCGTCTTGGGGGATCGAGTTCGATCCCATCGACGTGCAGGCGGATCCGACGGGGCTGGACGAGCTGAAGCGGTTCGGCGTGCCGCGCGTGCCGGCGGTCATCGTCGGCGACCGCGCCGTGCACGGCTGGAACCCCGCGGGCTACGCGGAACTGGTGGGCGTCGACTACAAGCCGGCGGTCAAGCTCCCTCCCCAGGTCCTCGCGACTCGCCTGGATCGCATCCTCGCATCGACGGAGGCGCTCGTCCGCATGATTCCGGACGCGCGCATGGAGTGGACGCCGCCCGAGCGCAAGCGCCCGCTCGCCGATCTCGCCTTCCACGTCTTCCGCCTGTCGCTCGGGTACATCGAAGGCGCCGACCACGCCAGCTTTCCGGCGAGCGTCCACACGGAAACGCCGCCCGCCGACATGCGCACCGGGGACGCGATCGCGCGCTACGGATCGCTCGTGCGCGGGCGGATCTCCGGATGGTTTCAGGGCGCGGGCGGCGACGAGTTCGCGCGGACCATCGAGGCCTACTGGGGACCGATCTCGTCGCACGACCTTCTCGAGCGCACCGCCTGGCACGCCGGCCAGCACCTGCGCCAGCTCTACATCCTGGCCGAGCGCCTCGAGATCACGCCGTCCGCACCGCTCCCCGTCGACGCGTTCGAAGGCCTGCCGATGCCGTCGGAGATCTGGTAGCGCCCTATCCGGAGCGCGGGAGGGCGGCGGGGGCGGGCAGCGAGGGGCCGCCGCCCTCCCGCGCTCCTGGCCGTTGCCTGGATTCGGTCGAGATCGGCCACCGTGCGATCGCTGTACGACGAGAGGCGCTGGCGCTCGCGCGTCAGTGAGACGGCGTGACTGTCCCGCTGATCACGTCCCACGTGGTCCACAACCGTGTCCCGCGATTCACCGCCTCGCCGGCCAGGATCAGCGCCCGCTGGTGGAAGCCATCGTCAGTGTCGGCGCACGCGTAGAAATACGAGGTGTCGCAGAAGACGCGCTGAGGCGGCCAAGGCGGTGTCTCAGCGGCGCCGGCCATAGAGGTACTCCTTGACGTGGGCCGAGATGTCCGTCGGCCGGCCTCGCCGACGCCGTCGCTTCGGAAGCTTCTGCGCCAACTCGAGCAGCGCCCGCGCTGCCGCACCCGGCTCGGGTTCGGGGACCGGCCGGGCAGCGCGGAGCTTGGCCACGACCTCGTTCCGCATCGTGATCTGCATCGCGGAACCAGGGGCGTGTTTGAGTTGGCGCACGAGCTGCGGCAGCCGCCGCCGCGCTTCAGTGATCGATACGCGTTTCATCGGAGCGATTGTCGCAGGAGCCTGGATGCAGCGGCAAGTGTGGACGTTTGGTGACGGCGGTCAAGCCGATCGCGTCGACGAGTTTTGACGGCCGATGATCCGTGAAACGTGAGAGCTTGTCCGCCAGGTCGATGACGTCCAGGAGGAGACGAGATGCCGAAGCTATTTCGGGTCTACAGCGGCACCGACGGGAAATCGCACCTCGCCGAGGTGCCGTGGGACATGAAGCCGTTCAAGGACGTGGAAGGCTCGTACGGCGAGGG
>JBGOTH010000435.1:0-3593 GCA_041476345.1 Methylomirabilia bacterium | reverse complement strand
CGACGATCCGTTGCCGCATGCCGCCCGACATCTGGTGCGGGTACTCGCCCACGCGGGTCTCGGGCGCGGTGATGCGGACCGCGCGCAGGAGCTCGGTGGCGCGCTCCCATGCGCGCCGCTTCGTCGTGCCCTCGTGCACCCTGAGCCCCTCCCCCACCTGGTCACCCACCGTGAAGAGCGGGTTCAGCGACGCCATCGGGTCCTGGAGGATCATGGCGATGCGCTTGCCGCGGATTCGTCGCATCTCCTCCGCGGACTTCTTCAGCAGATCCTCGCCGTCGAAGAGGATCTCGCCGCCGGCGTTCGCCGCCGCCGTCGGCAGGAGCCGGAGGATCGACAGCGCGAGCGTGCTCTTACCGGATCCCGACTCGCCGACGACCCCGAGGGTCTCGCCCGCATCCAGCGCGAGCGAAACGCCGTCCACCGCCTTCACCACGCGCGTACCGCGCTGGCTGACATAGTGCGTCGACAGATTTCGAAGCTCGAGGAGCGGTGCCACGCCTACAGCTGCCTCAGCTGGGGGTCGAGCTTCACGCGCAGCCAGTCACCGAGGAGGTTGGCGGACAGCACCATCATCATGATGCACAGGCCGGGCAGCACGGTCAGCCACCAGTATCCGGCCATCAATCCCTTCTTGCCGTCGGCGAGCATGAGCCCCCACGCGGCCTGCGGCGGCGGCACGCCGACACCGAGGAAGGACAGTGCCGCCTCGGTGATGATGACGACCCCGAGCTGGAGCGACGCGAGGACGATCGCGGAGTTCAGCACGTTCGGCAGGATGTGGCGCCGCATGATCGTCCACTTCGAGCAGCCGGCCACGATCGCGAGGCGCACGAACTCCCGCTCCTTGAGCGAGAGGACCTCGCCGCGAATGACGCGGGCGTAGCGTGTCCAGTAGACCGCCGACAGGATGATGACGATGTTCCACAGGCTCGGTCCCACGACCGCCGCGAGGAAGATCGCGAACGTGAGCGCGGGCAGGGCGAGCCACGTGTCCGTGACGCGCATGATGACTTGATCCACCCAGCGTCCCATGTAGCCCGACAGGATGCCCAGCGCGGTGCCGATGGTGCCCGCCACCACGACGGCGAGGAGCCCCACCATGATCGAGACGCGCGCGCCGAACATCAGCCGAGACAGCACGTCGCGGCCGAGATGATCGGTCCCGAGCAGAAAGTTCGAGGTGCCGCCCTGTTGCCACGCGGGCGGCTTGAAGCGCTCCCCGAGGTTGCCGACCTCCGACGAATGAGGGGCGAGCACGCCGGCGAAGATCGCCACGAGGCCGAGCCCGACGAGGATGGCGACCGGGAATACCGGCATCCCTTGCAAGTTGATCGACGCAGAGCGCCAGGCGACGGTGAGACGGTCGGCGCGAGTGACGGCCATGGCTAGCGCACGTACCGGATGCGCGGGTCGATGACGGCGTACAACACGTCGACCACCAGGTTCACGACGACGATCATGGAGCCTCCGATCATGACGGTAGCCTGCACGATGGGAAAGTCGCGGAAGGTGATGCCTTCGTAGAGAAGGCGCCCGATCCCGGGCCACGCGAACACCGTTTCCACGACCACGGCGGCGTTGACCATGAGGATCAGGTTGATGCCGGCGAGGGTGAGGACGGGGATGAGCGCGTTCTTGAGCGCGTGTTTGACGATCACGCGCCTCTCCGGCAACCCCTTCAACCGTGCCAGCTTCACGTATTCGGATCCGAGCACCTCGAGCATCGACGAGCGGGTGAGACGCATGTGCGCCGCGGCGAAATACCAGCCCAGCGCGAAGGACGGCATGATGACGTGCCAGACCGTGCCGGATCCCGACGACGGGAGCCACCCCAGATAGACGGAGAAGAAGAGGATCAGGAGGAGGCCGACCCAGAACTGCGGCATCGACAGCCCGAGCAGCGAGAAGATCTTGCCCGCGTTGTCCCCGAAGCGGCCGACGCTGACCGCCGCGATGATGCCGCTCGGGATTCCGATGATCAGGGAGAAGGTCATGGCGGCTGCGGCGAGCAGGAGCGAGCTGGGCAAGCGCGAGAGGTACAACTCGAGCACCGGAGTCCGATAGTAGAACGACTTGCCGAAGTCGCCGCGCACCGCGCTCGCCACGAACGTTCCGTACTGCTCCCACAGCGGCCGGTCGAGGCCGAGCTGCTCCCGGATCATCGCCATGTCCTCGCGGCTCGCCCCCGGCTCCACCAGGAGCACGGTTGGGTCGCCGGTGAGACGGACGAAGAGGAAGATCGTAAGGGAGAGGAGGCACAGGGACACCAGCGAATACCCGATCCGCTTGAGCACGAACGTCTTCATGTCGTGATCCTACTTGCCTTTGAGTTTCACGTCTTCGTAGGGCGCCGAGTAGGCGTGGCCTGGGATGAGGCCGAGCCCGGATTCTTGCACGCGCGGGCCGTGGCCGTTGAGAAATCCGAGCTCCCAGATCGGGAGGACCATCGTCTTCTCGTACACGAGTTGCTGGATCTTGTGCAGCATCGCCTCGCGCTTCTTGCGATCCAGCTCGCCCGACTGATCCTTGAAGAGCGAGTCGATCTCCGGGTAGCTCCCGTAGACGTAGGGGCCTCCCTTCACGATGAACGACTCCAGGCGCGTGGCCGCGTTGCCAAACGCGCCGCTCGCCGTGTAGGCGAGGTTCCGGTACTTCTTGTCGGCGTAGCCGCTCCAGAATGCCGCGCGCTCCACCGGCTTCAGCTTCGAGCGGATGCCGATCTGCTGAAGATAGTTGGCCACGATCTCCTGCACGTTGGCGTACGTGATGTCCATGAAGTAGTCGCCCGCGTCGAAGCCGTTCGGATAGCCGGCGTCCGCCAGCAGCTTCTTGGCCTGCGCCGGATCGAACGGATACGGCGGGGGCTGCCAGTAGAAGTCGAAGGTGCTGGGGATCATGCTGTTGGTCAGCCGCGAGTGGCCGAGCGTGACGGCCTGGTTGATCGACTTCCGGTCGACCGCGAGGTTGGCGGCCAGGCGCACCCGCCGGTCGTGCCAGGGCGATTTCGGATCCCACTGGTCCACGAAGTTGACCCACTGGGGGGCTTGGATCACCACCGGTTTCAGGGTGAGCCCGGCGGTCCGCTGCAGCTCCTCGGCGAGCTCGCCGCGAACCGAATAGACGATGTCGATCTCGCCGCGCTTGAGCGCCGCCAGCCGTGTCGCTTCGTCGGGAATGACCTTGAACACGAGCCGTTTTACGTTCGGCGTCTTGCGCCAGTACTGGTCGAACGCCTCGAATACCAATTCGACGCCCGGCGTGAACGACACGAACTTGTACGGTCCGGCGCCGATCGGCGCCTTCTTGTACCCGTCGTCGCCGACCTTCTCGACATATTTCTTCGGCACGATCCAGCCGGCCCCGCTCGCCGACATGTAGAAGGTCAGGAAGTCCGGCCAGGGGGTCTTGAGACGGAAGCGGATCTGGCTCGGTCCGGGGATCTCCACCGCGGCGACGCGGTCCTTCAGGGTCGAGGAGGCCGTTCCCTTGTAGCGCTCGAACGAGAACTTGACATCCTCGGCGGTGACCGGGTCGCCGTTGTGGAACTTGACGCCCTTGCGGAGCGTGAAGTCGTAGACGCGGCCGTCGGG
>JBGOTH010000434.1:0-3596 GCA_041476345.1 Methylomirabilia bacterium | reverse complement strand
GGGATGAGCTTGATCTCCTGGAGCACCTCGTCGTACCGGCGGCCCATGAACCGCTTGATCGAGAACACGGTGTTCTCGGGATTCGTGATGCCCTGCCGCTTCGCCACCTGCCCGCCGAGGATCTCGCCATCCTTTGTGAAACCGACGACGGACGGAGTGAGACGACTCCCCTCCTGATTCGCGATTACCGTCGGATTGCCGCCCTCAACAACCGACACGACGGAGTTCGTCGTCCCGAGGTCAATACCGATTACCTTCGCCATGATCCTGTTCCTTTCCTTCCCACGATTCGGAGGGGGTCGCGTGACACGGCCCTCTCCAGCGTCCTACAGAAGATCCTACTGGCCCGTATTGAGTATATAAGTCATATATCAAGTGAGTGTATATATGTCAAGTTTGGTCGGGCGTTTCAGCATTATTCGTGATTTGACCGGGACTTACGAGAGGCAGTGATAGGGTCGTTGCGTGCTCAAGCTCGGTTGCTTTGGGTGCCTGTCCCTCATTATCCTCGCCGCCGTCCTTGGAGTCGTCGGCTGGGGCGTCTTTCAGGTCACGCGCGCGCCCGAGATCGTAGGCTCGCCGACGTCACCGGTGGATGGTCTTCGCGCACAACAGAAAATCTTCGATGCGCTCCGTCACGCCGGCAGCGGCCGGCCACACACCGTGGCGCTTTCAGAACAGGAAGTGAACGCGTTCCTGGAGCGCCATCTCGAACACGCGGGTGATCTTTCACTGCGCCACCTCGTGGTGCGACTTCCAAGCGACGCTCACGCGGAAATCGCGGGACAAATCCCTTTCCGTTCCCTCACACACGTTGCGCCGTTCTCGGCGCTCGCCGGATTGGTTCCCGCAGCCTGGCTCGACCGCGGGGCGTGGCTTTCGTTGCGCGCTCGCGTGACGCTCGAACACAGCGAGGGGGGGCGCGGACGGCGTCACCTGAGGCTCGACGTGCAACGCTTCTGGCTGGGACGACTCCGGCTTCCGGAAGTCATGCTGAAAGTGCTACTCGATCCGGTCGCCTTGCAACTGCTCAGATGGCCGGTGCCGGAGGCGATCGACGGGCTCCGCATCGAGCCCGGCCGGCTGGTTATCCAGTCCGCGTCATAGTCTCGACGGAGCGCGCCTGGAGGTCGTCGACCAACTCTGCGAGAACGCGCCTCTCTTCAGCCGTGTGCGATGCCCTTCCGTCTTCGTACGCAGGAGGAGGAGCAGATCGACGATCTCCGAGGCCTGCGCCGGATCGTGATGGCGCAGCAGAAAAGCCTTCCTGTATAATGCTTTGACCTCACAGGAAGCGACATGATCGATTCCCCGGCTTCCCTCTTCGACACTCTCCTCGAAATCATGGCGCGGCTTCGTGGACTAGGCGGGTGTCCATGGGATCGCGAGCAGACCCATGCGTCGCTGAAGCCATTCCTCATCGAAGAGACCTACGAAGTGTTGGAAGCGATCGAGACGGGCGAGGCTCGAGCGATGACGGAGGAGTTGGGTGATCTGTTGTTTCAGGTCGTCTTCCATGCGCGGGTCGCCGAGGAGCGTGGCGAGTTCACGATCGCCGATGTGCTTCGTCATCTCGTCGACAAGATGATCCGCCGTCACCCGCACGTCTTCGCGAACACGGCGGTGGAGACACCGCGCGAGGCATTGGCGCAGTGGGAAGCGCTCAAGCAGCACGAAGCAGCGGCGCGCGGGCGGCGACGCTCGGTCATCGACGGTGTGCCGCGCGCCATGCCGTCGCTCGGGCGCGCGCAGCGGACGCAGGCGAAAGCCGCCCGCGTCGGATTCGATTGGCCGGACGCGCGCGCTGCATGGGACAAAGTGCGGGAGGAGATCGACGAAGCGGGGGAAGCCATCGCGTCCGGCGATTCCGCTCGGATCCGCGAGGAGCTTGGCGATGTGTTGTTTTCGCTCGTGAACGTGGCGCGGTTGGCCTCGATCGACGCCGAGGATGTGATGCACGGCGCGACCGAGAAGTTCCGGCGCCGATTCACGGAGATGGAGGCTGACCTGATCGCGCAGGGGAAGTCGGTCGAGAACGTACCGCAGGCAGAGTTCGAGCAGGCGTGGGAAGCGGCCAAAGCCGCGGAGCGACGGCGATGAAGGTCAAGGTCGGACAGGCGACGATCGCCGTGGAGCGGGGCGACATTTCGGTGATCGAAGTCGACGCCGTCGTCAATGCCGCCAATACCACGCTCGCCATGGGGGCGGGCGTGGCCGGCGCTCTCAAGAGGCGTGGCGGCGGCGTCATCGAGGAAGAAGCAATGCGGCTCGGTCCCGTGGAGATCGGTGAGGCGGTAATTACGACGGCGGGCAATCTTCCCGCGACGCACGTCATCCACGCGGCCGTCATGGGAACCGATCTGAAAACGGACCCCGAGATAATCGGCAAGACCACCCGGGCGGTGCTCACGCTCGCCGTCAAGCATCGGTTGAGCTCACTCGCGCTCCCCGCCCTGGGAACCGGCGTCGGCCACATCGCACCCGCTCTGTCGGCGGACGCCATGATCGAGGCCGTGATGGCCCATCTCAAGACAGGTGGAAGTAGCCTCAAGCGCGTGATTTTCCTGATCTCTCAGGACGACGTCCACCGTGTCTTTGTTGAGACGTTGAAGCGGTTGGGTGGAGTACAGTAAAGAGTCTCAACAACCATGAGTCAGACGAAGCTCGGGCAACCCGTCACGCGCCGCCTGGGCGATCTTCTTGTCGCCGACGGCCTCATCACCGACGAACAGCTCGGGAAGGCGCTTGCCGAACAGAAGGGCGCGACCGAGAAGCTCGGCTCCATCCTGCTCAAGCTCAACTTCATCCAGGAAGAGCAGCTCATCGGCTTCCTGTCCCGGCAGTACGGGATCCCGTCCATCACGCTCTCCCAGCTCGACATCGATCCCGACGTCCTGCGCCTCGTGCCCGCCTCGATCGCCAAGAAATACGAAGTGCTGCCGATCAGGCGCGAAGGCGCGAGCCTCACGCTCGCGATGTCGGATCCCACCAATGTCTTCGCCCTCGACGACGTCGCGTTCATGACGAACCTGCAAGTGATGCCGGTCGTCGCCTCGCAGGCGGCCATTCGTAAGGCGATCGATCGTAACTACGAGAACCAGGGCGGCCTCACGGACGCGCTGGGTGCGCTCTCGAGCGAGGTCGACGTCGAGGTGGTCGGGGACGACACGCCGAGCAAGATCGACGTCTTCGAGCTGAAGGAGTCCGCGGACGAAGCGCCCGTCGTCAAGCTCGTCAACATGGTCCTCGTCGACGCCATCCGCAAGGGCGCCTCCGACATCCATTGGGAGGCCTACGAAAAGGTGTTCCGCATCCGCTACCGCATCGACGGGGTGCTCCACGAAATGCTCGCCCCCCCCAAACGGCTGGAGTCCGCCATCATCTCGCGCCTCAAGATCATGTCGAACCTCGACATCGCCGAGCGGCGCCTGCCCCAGGATGGCCGCATCAAGCTTCGCTACAACACCCGGGAGATCGACTTCCGCGTCTCCCTCCTCCCCACCATCTTCGGCGAAAAGGCCGTCCTCCGGATCTTGGACAAGGATGCCCTCAAGCTCGACCTCACCCAGCTCGGCTTCGACCCCTGGAGCCTCGAG
>JBGOTH010000433.1:0-3602 GCA_041476345.1 Methylomirabilia bacterium | reverse complement strand
GTTCACCGCGACCTTTTCGACCGTGTACTCCCAGTATTCGCGGAAGTGCGTCGAGCGCATGCGGCCGACGACTTCCTCCGGCTTGCGGGCGGTCGCCGCGAGCATGGCCGCCACGCGCGCTTCCGTCGGCAACACGATCGGCAGCCCGTCCGTCCAGTGGTTGTCGAGGAAGAGCTGCTCGAGGTTCTCCGCGGTGTCAGCGGCGACGAGCCGCGGCGTCGAGCGATCGAACTCGAGCGCGCCGCGATCGTCGTCGATGAACGGCTTCGTGAGGCCCTCGACGACCTCCTGCATGACGGGACGCCCGGTGATCGGGTCTTTGCCGTCGATATAGGCGCGGAGCTGCTGCGCGGTCTTGCCCATGATCGGCTGCGGCACGAACACCTGCCGCAGGCCCGGCATCCCGTTCACCTTCGCGACCGATTCCACGACCTTGTCGAACTTGTCCGTATGCATGGCGACCGTTGGAATCCCGTATCTCGCTTCGATCGTCATCGCGTGCGCGGCGACCGCCGGCGCGCAGGTGCTTCAGTGGCCGACGCCGATGATGGCGGCGTGCGCGCGCGCCTTGATCTCCTCCCACGTGGTCGGGTCGTCGTGCAGGTAGACGCTCGAGATCGGCTTGAAGACGGTCTTCACCGACGGCATGAGTTCCGCGAACCACGCTTGCATCTGCTTCAGGAAAATGTCGGAGTCGTCGAAGCGGCAGTCGACCAGATAGATCGTCTTGCCGTCGAGCGTTCCGAGGCGCGGCGCCAGCTCCTTGCGCGTGATCTTCGGCGCGAAGCCGAGGGGATTCAGGACCGTTAACCTTGACGGCCCGTGGCCGTCAACTGTTTTGAGCGTGTCGCTCATGGCTTACCTTTCTTCAGAAACAGATTGACGTCGTCAGGGGTGATCAGGTCGGGGACCGTCCAGCCGTCGAGGTCGTACTCCGACATGCATTGCTCGGCGAAGCCGCGGAAGCGCGCGGCCGCGCCGCTCGCCTGCGCCATCTGCCACGTGATGACGCGGATGGTCTCGGCCCCGCCGGCGTAGTTGCGCTCGTAGAGCTCGTGCCGGCCGCCAAACTCCGTTCCCACGGCGTCCCACAGGAGCTTCATCAGCTTCACGCGGTCGACGGCCTCCACGCCGCCGCTGCCGCGCAGGTACTTGTCGAGGAACGGACGCAGCTCCGGCGAGCGGAAATCGACGGCGTGCGAGTTCACGTAGATGAGCCCGCTCGCGAGGATGCTCTCCGTCAGCTCTTTCACGCGCGGGTAGGCGACGGTCGAGAACACGCGATAGGCTTGTCCGTATTCTGGATTCGGCAGCACGGAGTTGTCGGCCCACGGGATCGGCGCGCGCGCCATGGCGTCGCTGAGCCCCCAGAAGAGGTTACGCCAGGCGATCACTTCTCCGATCGACGCCTGCACGTTGCGCGTCTCCGTCGAGCCGACGACGTCGACCGCCTTCATCAGGAGGCCCGCGATGAAGTCGAGCTTTACCGCGAGGCGCGTGCACCCCTGGAACATCGCGCGCGGATGGAAGCCGGAGTGTGTGAAGAACGCGTTCGACTTCGCGACGTCTTCGTAGATGAACACGTTTTCCCACGGGACCAGCACTTTGTCGAAGACGAGGATGGCGTCGTTCTCGTCGAAGCGGCTGGTGAGCGGATAGTCGAACGGGCTGCCCATGACGTCCGCCGTCATCGCGTAGGACGGCCGGCAGATCAGCTTCACGCCCGGGGTGTCCATGGCCGTCATGAACGTGAGCGCGAACTCCTTCTTCTTGATGGGCACCGAGCTGGGCTGCGCCACGAAGTTGTAGTGAGTGAGCGCCGAGCCGGTGGCGACGATCTTGGCGCCGCTGACGATCAGACCGGCGCTGCTCTCCTTTTCCACGTGCACGTAGACGTCCGCGACCTCGTCGGCCGGCTTGTTGCGGTCCACCGGCGGGTGGACGAGCGCGTGGTTCATAAAGAGGACGCGCTCCTGCGCCTCGCGATACCAGCGCCGCGCGTTCTCCTGGTACGGCGCGTAGTAGTTGGCATTCGCGCCAAGCGTCGCGAGGAACGCGGCCTTGTAGTCGGGCGTGCGTCCCATCCACCCGTAGGTGAGCCGGGCCCACGCCGCGATCGCATCCCGCGCGGCCACGAGATCGTCCGCCGTCTTCGGCGCGCGGAAGTAGCGGTGCGTGAAGCCGCCCGAGCCGGTATCGGTCTCGCACGTGAGGACGTCGTGCTGCGCCGGATCGTGGAGTGCGTCGTAGAGCCGGGCCAGCATGCGCGCGGGATTGCGAAAGGCCGGGTGCGCCGTCACGTCCTTCACTCGCTCGCCGTAGATCCAGACGTCCCGCGGCGTGCGCAGGCTGTCGAGGAACTCTGCCCCGGTGAAGGGTCGCGTCGTCATGGGCGGGATCGTATCATCTAGCGATGCGCATCCTGACCCAGCTCCCTCAAGACGATCTGCGGGCCGTGCCCGTCGTCGCGCGCCAGGCCGAGACGGCCGGCTTCAACGGGCTGACGACCTCCGAGAACAAGAACGATCCGTTTCTGGCACTCGCGGTCGCGGCCGTGAGCACGGAGCACGCGTCACTGCAGACGAGCATCGCCATCGCGTTTTCGCGCAGCCCCATGGCCGTCGCGAATGCAAGCTGGGATCTGCAGATGGCCTCGCGCGGCCGCTTCACGCTCGGGCTCGGCTCGCAGGTCCGCGCCCACAACGAGAATCGGTTCAGCGTGCCGTGGACGGCGCCGGCGCCCCGGATGCGGGAATACGTGCGGGCATTGCGCGCGATCTGGCGCAACTGGGAGACGGGCGAGAAGCTCGAGTTCCGCGGCGCGCACTACAAGTTCACGCTGATGACGCCGAACTTCACGCCGACCTCCACGCATCAGCCGCCGATTCCTGTCACGATCGCGGCGGTCGGCCCCGCGATGCTGCGCGTGGCCGGCGAAGTGTGCGACGGCGTCCGCCTCCACGGCTTCTGCACGCGCAAGTACGTGGACGACGTCGTGATGCGCGAGGTGCGCACCGGCATGCTGAAGGGCGGCCGGACGCGCAAGACCTTCGAGATCTCCGGCGGCGGCTTCATCGCCACCGGGCCGGACGAGGCATCGGTCGCGAAGATGGTCGAGTGGGTGCGGTATCGGGTGGCCTTCTACGGATCGACGCCCGCGTACTGGCCGGTGTTGGAGACGCACGGCCTCCATGACCTCGGACGCAAGCTCAACCTCATGTCGAAAGCGGGCCAATGGGACAAAATGGCCGCCGAGGTCTCCGACGACGTCGTGCGGCTCTTCGCGGCCATCGGCACCCACAAGGAGATCGCGAAGGCCCTCGCGGAGCGGTTCGGCGGCGTGGCCGACACGATCGCGCTCTCCGGCGGCTACGGGATGCGGCAGGACATCCCGCCGGACCTGATTCAGGACATCCGGAGAATCCCCAGCCCCTTCACCACGCATCCAAGGACCTGGTAGCGCGACGCGCTATCGTTGAAGATGGGGGCCACGCAACTCAGGACCCCCAAACCCCCACGAGGAGGACGAACGACATGGGAGCGAAGAGCGAAGCGTTGGCGAAGCAGTACGAAGCGAAGGTTCAGGAAGCGACGGCGACGAT
>JBGOTH010000432.1:0-3609 GCA_041476345.1 Methylomirabilia bacterium | reverse complement strand
CGGTCTCACCGATGCCGACGACGGCGACGCGCCCGCGAATCGTTCTGTCCAGCTTCACGGCGCTTTCGTTCGCATAGAGGAACTCCGTTCCGTATCCAGCACGCAGACTCTATCCGATCCGGGCGCGTCTGTCATCCGGGGGTGGCGAAGGGATCAGTCCCCGTTCCGTGCGGTGTCGTTGCGGGCGGCGGTGGCGAGCCGGGTCAAGCCGCGCATGCGAAACGAGAGGAGGCGAAGCCTCCTCTATGTCGAGCCTTAAGCGGCGCACCCGGATCGCCCCGTCGCCAGCGACCACGCCCTCGCGCAACGACGCTACAGCTTCGCCACCGCCGGAATGACGGACGCGCCCATGAGCTCGATCGAGCGCATCGTGGTGGGGTGATCCATGCGCGACTCCTGCGCTTCGAGCAGCAGGTGGCCGACGCCGATCTCGCGCTGCACGAGGGCGAAGCGATCGGCGACCTCGTCCGGCGTGCCGGCGATGATGAAGTTCTCCGCGCACAGCTCGTCGTAGCTCATCTGCGCGAGCGAGCGCGGGCGCGCCTTCATCGCGAACTGCCTGGCGCCGCGCGAGCGCATCCCGACGGGCTGGAACCAGTCGACGGGGCCGCGCAGCGTCGGGCCCATGCGCCACACGAAATTGCGGCCGGCCTCGAGCGCCTTGGCCTTCGTGTCCGCGGTGACGGCGCAGATGAGGAAGCCGAGGTTGTCGGGCGTCACCGTGCGGCCCGCTTCCGCGGCGCCCTGGCGGTAGTAGTCGAACAGCTCGCGCGCGACGTCGAATGGAACGAGAAACGGAACGTACGTGTAGCCGCGTCGCCCCGCCCACACCGCCGTCTCCGGGCTCGCGGTCCCGGGAACCCAGATCGGCGGATGCGGCTTCTGCAGCGGGAGGCACCACGGGTTCACGTGGCGGAAGTGGTAGTGGCGGCTTTCCCAGCGGAACGGCCCCGGCTCCGTCCAGCACTTCAGGATCAGGTCGTGGCATTCCTCGAAGCGCTCGCGGTTGTGCACGGGATTCGAGTTGGCCCACCACGTCTCCACGCCGACGCCGCGCACGAAGCCCGAGAGCACACGGCCGCCGGAGATGAGATCCGCCATCGCGATCTGTTCGGCCATCCGCACGGGGTTGTCTTCGATCGGCAGGATGTTGCCGAGGATGAGCAGCTTGGCCCGCTTCGTCGTGCGCGCGAGGACCGCCGCGGTCATGTTGGCGCCGACGTTCACGCACGAGGGCGTGGAGTGGTGCTCGTTGATCATCAGGCCGTCGAAGCCCACGCGGTCGGCGAGCTCGTATTCGGTGAGGTAGCGCTGGTAATTCGCGGCCGCCTTCTCGCGATCGAAGAAACGGTTGGGAAACCCGAGCCGCAACGACGGGAACTTGTCGCCCTCGGCGTCGGGATACTCGTGGTGCGGCATCTCGCTGAAGTAGTAGAGCTTCATGCCGCGCCTCCGAGGAAGTCGAGCACGAGGCGCGCGAATCGATCGGGCTGCTCGATCGGCGGCAGGTGGCCGCATTTCTCCAGCACGGTCAACGCCGCGTTCGGGAGCGCGCGCCGGTACTGCTCACCGCACACGACCGGGACGATGCGGTCCTCGCGGCCCCACACGATCAGCGTGCGATTCGACACGCGCGGCAGGAAGTGCGCGAGCGTCGGATCGTGCATGTACGGCTTCCACGTGAGCCGCGCCGTCATCTCGCGGTTCCGCTCGGCGGTCTCGAGCTCCGCCGGCGTCGGCGGCGTGCCGTAGAGCTCGTCCCACTCCGGGATCGTCTTCGGATCGTGCACGGTCAGGTCGCGGAGCTCCGCGGGCGAGTGATAGAAGACGTCGAGGATCTCACCCTTCTCAGGCTTGAGGCCGACGGGCGCGACGAGGATCAGGCGATCCATCGCGCCCGGATTCATCGTCGCCATCGTCGCCGCCGTCCATCCGCCGATCGAATGGCCGAGCACGTGCGGCCGGCCGAGCTTCGCGGCGTCGATGAACCAGAGGTGAAAGCGCGCGAGGTCGTCGATGCCCTCCATCCACTCGGCATCGCCCGAGCGGCCGAAACCCGGATGCGTCGGCGCCCACACCGTGTGGCGTGTCGCCACTTCGCGCATCCACCGCGTGAAGCCGCGGTTGCCGCCGGCGCCGTGCAGCACCAGCAGCGGATCCCCTCGCCCACCGACCCACGCATGAACGCTGACGCCGCCGACCGAGATCGTCTCCTCACGAGGTTGCATGCGCCGTATTATGCGCTCATGCCACGACTCGATCGCTTGCCCGAAGGCAACCGAAAGAATCTTCTGAACCTGCCCACGCAGGTAAACGACACCGTCCCGTTCCTGCGGCTGACGAAGCCGCTGACGGCATCCCGCGTCTCGATCGTCACGACGGCCGGATTGCATCGGCGCGGTGACCGGCCATTCGGGCCGGGCGACCAGACGTACAGGGCGATCCCGGCGGCCACGCCCACGAAGGACATCATCCAGAGCCACACCAGCATCGGCTTCGATCGCGTACCGATCATGCGCGACGTCAACGTGACCTACCCGATCGATCGCCTGCGCGAGATGGTCGCGCGAGGAGAGCTGGGCGGAGTCGCGGCGAACGGGTATTCGTTCATGGGGGCGCTGCGCGACACGGCGAAGGTCGAGAGCGAGACGGGGCCGGAGGTGGCGCGGCGGCTGTGTGAAGACGGGGCCGATGCCGTGCTCATCACGCCCACCTGACCCTTCTGCACGAACGCCAGCGGTGTGCTGGCGCGGGCCCTCGAAGCGAACGGCATCGCGACGACGTCGATCAGCCTCGTGCGCGAGCACACGGAGAAGATCAAGCCGCCGCGGGCGCTGTTCGTCCCCTTTCCGTTCGGTCACGCGCTCGGGCGCCCGAACGATCCGGCGCTCCAGCACCGCGTGCTGCACGCGGCGCTGGACCTTCTCACCGCGCCGGCCGGGCCCGTGCTGGTCGATTTTCCCGACGACGCGGAACCGGGCGATCAACCGGGCGCCCCGACACAGGCGTCGGCGGTGAAGCCCGCCGAGAACATTCCGGCGGATGTCGTCGCCGAGGTTCGCACCGCGCGCGGACGCTACGAGCAATGGCTTGGGAAGAGCGGCGGACGCTCGGCACTCGGTCTCAGCGGCATCGCCGCGGAGCGCTTCAACGACGTGGCGCGGTTCCTCGAGCGCTTTGCCGCCGGCGAAGACGCCGACATGCCGGAGCGCCGGGCGGAGGTCGCACTGCCGGCGTTCATTCGCTGGTGCGCCGACGATCTGAAGACGCTGTACGTCGAGGGCTACCTCGCGATGAACGCGTCCGCCGGCGGCGACGAAGTCGCGCGCTGGTTCTGGGGACAGACGGCGGCGGGACAGATCCTCCGTCGCGTGAGAGACCGGCTCGACGCCTCCGACGATCCGAAGTGGAAGGCGGCGGCGTTCGGCGTCGCGCGCTGAGGTGACGCGCACCGCCGACGTCGTCGTCATCGGCGGCGGCGTCATCGGCGTGTCGATCGCCTTCCACCTCGCCGGGCTCGGCGTCCGCCGCGTCGTCGTGCTCGAGCGGCGCTTCCTCGCCGCCGGCGGCACGGGCCGCAGCGTCGGCATCGTGCGCCAGCTCTATCCG
>JBGOTH010000431.1:0-3612 GCA_041476345.1 Methylomirabilia bacterium | reverse complement strand
TCGCACGCTCGGTGCACTTCTCGGGGGCGCGGCGCGAGAAGCCGTTCGTGGCCGTCAACTGCGCCGCCATCCCCGCGGAGCTCTTCGAGTCCGAGCTGTTCGGCTTCCGCAAGGGCGCGTTCACGAGCGCCTCCGAGACGAGGCGTGGACATTTGCAGATGGCGAACGGCGGGACGCTACTCCTCGACGAGGTCGGCGAGATGCCGCTCGCGCTGCAGTCGAAGCTCCTGCGCGTCATCGAGGAGAAGCGTGTGACGCCGATCGGCTCCGACCGCTCGGTCGAAGTCGACGTGCGCTTCATCGCGACGACCAACAAGGATCTCCAGGTCGAGGTGGAGCGCGGCACGTTCCGGCGCGACCTCTTCTATCGGCTGTCCGTGATGCCGATCCGGGTGCCCCCGCTTCGCGAGCGGACCGACGACATTCCGCTGCTCGCCCAGCATTTCCTCGAAGCGAGCGCGCGGCGGTCGAAGAAGAGCGTGCGAGCCATCGAGCCGGCCGCGATGCAGGCGCTGTGTCGCTACGCCTGGCCCGGCAACGTCCGCGAGCTGGAGAACGTCATCGAGCGCGCCGTGATCATCACGAAGTCGGACACGCTCACGGAGCTCGACCGCTACCTGACCGGGGAAGGCGAGCGTGCGCGCGTCGATCTCGGGCTGCCGTTCCGCGACGCGAAGGCGCGGGTCGTCGAAGAGTTCGAGCGCGCGTACATCAGTGGCGTGCTCGACGCGCACGGTGGCAAGCTCACGGCGGCGGCCAAGCACGCCGACATGGATCCGAAGAATTTTTCCGAGAAGCTCGCGCGTTACGGCTTGCGCAAAGCGGCTTCGAGCGAGGACGTCTCCTGACGCTTGCCTGAGTCACGCAACGCGTCAGGTACCGGCACCAAGATTTGTTGGTGCTGGTGCCGCCTCCCGACTTCGCGCCCTTGCGAGGTCGTCAACCAAATCGCGGGGATCGACGGCACGTGGGTTTGGTACGCCCCATGCCTGTAGCTGGCGAGTCGAATTTTCGGGTCAACCACCTGGGGAGGGCCATGCCGCCACCGCACGTTTCGCCCAAAGAGCTGCGTCGCGTCGTCCTCGCGGCGTCCGTCGGCAATGTCATCGAGTGGTACGACTTCTACATCTTCGGGAGCTTGGCCTCGATCCTCGCGGTCAAGTTCTTCGAGAAGGGTCACCCGGTGGCGGCCTTCCTCAGCACGGTGGCGATCTTCTCGGTCGGCTTCCTGATCCGGCCTCTGGGGGCGTTCCTCTTCGGCTGGGTCGGCGACAAGGTGGGCCGCAAGTACACCTTCATCGTCACGTTGAGCGGCATGGGAATCGCCACGGCCCTCATCGGGTTCGTTCCCCCATACACGTCGATCGGCCTCGCGGCGGCCTTCATCCTCTTCGCGCTCCGCTTGATCCAGGGGCTGTGCCTCGGAGGTGAGTACGGTGGCGCCATCACCTACGTTGCCGAGCACATCGAGGACGAGCATCGCGGGTACTACACCGGCTGGCTGCAGACGTCGCCTACCCTCGGCATCGTCGTCTCGCTGGGGACGATCATCGGCATTCGGACGTATCTGGGCGTCGAGGCCTTCAACGACTGGGGCTGGCGCCTTCCGTTCATCATCTCGCTGCTCCTCGTCGCGATCGCGATCTGGATCCGGCTCTCGCTCGACGAGACGCCGGTCTTCAAGGAGATGAAGGCGAAGGGCCGCACCGCGACCAATCCGTGGCGCGAGGCCTTCATGAGCGGCAACTTCAGGTACGTGGCCATCGCCAGCGTCGTCGTGCTCGGGCAGGGATGCGTCTGGTACAGCGGACAATTCTGGGCGCTCTATTTCCTCCAGACGGTCAAGAAGCTCGACGTGCTGACGTCGAGCTGGATCGTCGGTATCGCGCTGCTGATCGCGACCCCGTCGCTGATCTTCTGGGGCTGGCTGTCCGACAAGATCGGGCGCAAGCCGATCATTCTGGGCGGTATGGCGCTGGCCTCTCTCACGTACTATCCGCTCTACATGGCGCTCGGCACGTACGCCAATCCCGGCAGCGTCAACTACACGATGTCGATCCTCATCGTGGTCATCCTCGTCAACTACGTGGGCATGACCTATGGCCCGATCGGGGCGTTCCTGGCGGAGTTCTTCCCCTCGCGCATCCGCTACACGTCGGTATCGGTCCCGTACCACATCGGCAACGGCTGGGGCGGCGGCCTGGTCCCGATCGTCACGACCTCCATGTATCTCTCCACCGGGAGCGTGGGATATGCGCTGATCTATCCCATCGCCGTGCCGGCCATCATGTTCCTGATCGCGATCTTCGTGATGCCGGAGACGCGGAAGCACAGCATCTGGGCCGAAGGGGCGATCGACGCGGCTCGTGTGAAGAGTCGCGCGTAGCGTTCGACCTTGGCGGTTCTCGCCGGGGAGCGCCACGCTCTCCTGCGAGAACCGTACGTATCCCCTGATGACAGTGGCCTGAAGCGCCGGTCGTTCCTGCCGCGGCCCGTTCCCCGTCGTCCGAAGATCACCAGCCCCGGCACCCACGTCGACGGAGAGATGATCTTGAAGGTTCGTTCCAGCTATCTGACAGACGTTCCCTTCGGGCTTTGTCCAGGCAGCAGGAATGTCTTGATCAAATCGCCCTCGCCGCACACCGTCATTCCGGGGAAGCGCGTGAAATCAAGCTGTCATGGATTAATCGAAAGGAGAGCGAGAGGCGCGCCAGAACACGTGCTGCTCGGAGGATTCTTTCGTCGGGCGATTGGCGACTTCACACCGCCCAGAGACCTACTCAACAGAAACTGCCTAAAGCGGCCTGTTCTCCCCCCTCGTAGAGCGTAGAAGGCGACCTAAAGGCCCCTCCTCAACACCTTGGGGACGACGTCGCTGCAAGTCCTGCGCGTCCTTGCCGCACCACACGAGCTGCGTTCCAAGTCCCGGTTGCGCCGCTCGTAGGACACGCATACCGGCTTCGGCGCCTCGTTACGCCGGTGGCGCAGGGCTTTGACGGTCTTCGTGGCCGGTGGCTGCGTCTTTCGGGCCATGGGTCTACTCGCCGATCGCCACGGGCTGAAGGGCCCGGGGGTGCAGGACGTCGATCGCCCAGCCCACATCGAGAAGCTCCCCCAGCCAGCCCGGGCGCGTCGTGTGCGCGTGCAGGTGCAGTCCTGCCGCTTCGTTCCTTGCTCGGAGTACCTGGACGGCATCGTCGGGAACCGCCGGCGCAGACGGTACATCGGGCAGAGGTCTTCCGTCCGGCCGACGAAACCGCAGCTCGCCGTCGGGCTGTCGTTCGACCTGGTATCCCTCCTCGTGGACGGTGCGGTGATGGCGCCGACAGAGCATCGCGAGGTTCGAGAGCGTGGTGGGCCCGCCGTGGGCCCAGTGGCGGATGTGATGGCCCTGGCCGAACGGCAGGCCGCAGCCCGGGAACCGGCAGCCGCGGTCACGATGGTGCAGCGCGCGGCGGATCGCCGGCGGAATGGTCCGCGTTCGAGCGCCGACTTCCACGATCCGGCCGTCCTGATCGTGCCGCATCACCACCTGGCTCGCGTCACACGCCAGGCGGCGGGACGTTTCCGCGGAAACGTGCGTGCCGCCCTCGAGGACGGACTGGCCGGGCG
>JBGOTH010000430.1:0-3613 GCA_041476345.1 Methylomirabilia bacterium | reverse complement strand
GGGTGCGGCTCTATGGTCAGACGCGCATGCGGAGACGAGACGAGGCGAAGCCTCGTCTACGTTGAGCTCTAAGCGGTCGACCATAGAGCCGCACCCGGCCGCCCGCGGCGTGTCGCGGTCTGCTAACGAGCGGGTGGCGACCAGCCGAGAGCCGCACCGTCGGCACGTGGATCCGACGCACCGCGGAAGCCGTCGTCGTCGATCGCGATGACCTGGGCGTGGCCCATGAGATCGCTCCAGTCGTCGACGAGGTGGGCGTCGTGGCCGCGACCGCGCAGCGCGTCGCGCACGGCGGCGCCGAAGCGCCCTTCGAGGCGCAGCGAGCGCGTTTCTTCGCCCCACGTGCGGCCGTAGAGCCAGCGCGGCGATTCCACGGCGGCCTGCGGGCCGAGCGCGCGATCGACCAGATGCGTGACCAGCGCCGCCTGCGTTTGCGGCTGGCCCTCGCCGCCCATCGTTCCGTAGACGAAGCGTGGGCGACCGTTCAAGAGGTACATCGAGGGGATGAGCGTGTGCGCCGTCTGCTTGCGCGGCGCCAGCCGGTTCGGATGGGTCGGATCCAGGCTGAAGAACGCCCCGCGGTTCTGGAGGAGGATGCCGGTGTCGCCGGCGACGACGGCGGCGCCGAACTCATGGTACGTGCTCTGGATCACCGAGACGGCGTTGCCGCGCGCATCGGCGGTGACGATCGCGACTGTGTCGCCGGCGATCGTCGGGCCCGGGGCGACGGGCGCCGCGCGCCCGGAGATACGGCGGCGCCGATCCGCGAGGCGCGCGAGATCGAGACAGCGGCCGACGGGCACGGGCGCGAAGGCCGGATCGGCGAGATACCGGTCGCGGTCCTCGAAGGCGAGCTTCGTCGCTTCCACGGTGAGGTGGATCCGTTCGACGTCGTCGAGGGCGGCGACGTCGAACCCCTCGAGCAAGGCGAGGATCGCGAGCGCGGCGAACCCTTGCGTCGGCGGCGGAAAGCTCGCGGCCTCGCCTCCGCGATACGGCGTGCGCAGAGGCTCGCACCACACCGCGCGGTGCGCGGCGAGATCCTCGAACGTGAGCGGGCTGCCGGTGGCGGCGGCGCCGGCGGCCAGGCGCTTCGCGAGCGTGCCGCGATAGAGCTCGTCGGCGCCGCCCTCGGCGATCCGTTCGAGCGTCGTGGCCAGATCGCGCTGAACGAAGCGTGGCGCGCGGAGCCGATCGGGATGAAAGAGCGGCCAGAACGTCGCGCGGACCTCGGGCGCGGCATCCGCCGCGAACAGCGCGCCTGCGTCCGCGGTGACGCGCCGCTGGCTCGCGGACGGCGCGAATCCCTCTCGCGCGTGCTCGATCGCGGACGCGAGCAGTTCGGCGAAGGACAGCGGCGAGGCCATGTGCTCCCGGCTGTAGCGATGGGCCTCCTCCCATCCCGCGACGGTTCCCGGGACCATCAGAGCCGCCGGCCCGCCGCGTGCCGGCATGGTGTCGCCGAATCTCGCCCGGTAGGTCTCGATCGTCGCCGCTGCCGCGGAGCGCCCGGCGGCATTGAGTGCGCGAAGGCGTCCGCGGCCGGCGTCGTAGATCAACCAGAAGCTGTCTCCGCCGATCGAGTTCATGTGGGGGTACACGACGGCAATCGCCGCCGCCGCGGCCACGGCGGCGTCGAGCGCGTTGCCGCCACGCCGGAATGCGTCGAGACCGGCCTCCGCGGCCAGGTGATGTGGCGCGGCGACCATCCCTCCGGAGTCCCTCACGCCGATCACTATACCGGGCTCCGTCTTCCGTGAGACGATCCCCCGCGCGATGCCGCCCTTCGCGCATAGGTTGGCCGTGTACGGCCAGGTTGCCGCCGGATGATCGCGCCAGGCACGCGGGCACTCGTCACCGGTGGCGCAGGTTTCGTCGGATCGCATCTGGTGCGGCGACTCCTCGACGAGGGCTGTTCCGTGATCGTTCTGGACAACTTCGTCGGAGGTCAACGCGCCCACCTCGACCGATATCGCGGCAACGCCGCCCTGACCATTGCCGAATGCGATCTGCGTGATCGCGACGCGACGATCGGCGTCGTCATGGGCGCCATGCCTGACCTGGTCGTGCACTTGGCGGCCCACCACGTCATCCCCTTCTGCGTCGCCAATCCGGCGGAAACGCTCCGCGTCAACGTGCTGGGTACCCAGCATTTGTTGGACGGCGTCGCGAGGGCGGGCAATTGCCGGCGATTCATCTTCGCGTCCACGGCGGACGTGTACGCACCGTCCGAGCGGCCGCATGCGGAGTCGGATCCTCTCGCGGCGGGAAACGTCTACGGCGCGTCCAAGCGCGTGAGCGAGGAGCTCGTGGGGTTCGCCGCGAAACAGTGCCCGACCATCCGGTTCCTGGTGGCCCGCTTCTTCAACGTGTACGGACCGGGCGAGACGAATGCGCATCTCATCGCGGACATTCTCGGCGCGCTCGCCGCCGGCAATGATGTGAGCCTCGGGAATCTCGAACCCCGGCGGGACTATGTGTACGTCGCGGACGTCGTCGATGCGCTGGTCCGCCTCGGCCGATACACGGGCTCCCTCGCCGTGTTCAACGTGGGCACCGGTCAGGGATGGTCAGCCAAGGACATCGTTCAGCAGCTGGAACGCATCCTGAAGCGACAGATCAAGCTTGTCGTCGATCCCGCGAAGGTCCGTCGAGTCGACCGCCAGTCGCTCGTGGCGGACACGACGCTGGCGACTGTTGATCTCCAATGGGCGGCGAGGACCTCGCTCGCTGAGGGACTGCGAAACATGCTCGCCATGGCGAGCATCGTCTGACCCCGTGTAGGGCCCGTCCGGTAGTGGGTCATTGGAGTCGACCTACAATCGCCCGGGCCTAGATCGACAGTGCCCTGCGGACAGTGCTATATTGCTGTGTCCCTGGGCGGTCTGGATCCATTGCCGGGCGAGACAGTCGTATCCTATTGTTAACGCTGGTGTTTGCTGCCGAGGCCACTCGGTTGATCTAGCTGGAAGCGACGCGCTTCGCGTGCCGCGGGGGGCACGCATAAAAATTGGTGTACCGATATTGCTGGCTGTGGCGCGTCCTCTCCGCTCTCCTCGCGTACCAACTGACGGTGGCTCCTCTGGCATTCGCGCTGCCCCAGGGCCCCCAGGTCGTCGGTGGTGCGGCCACGCTGAGTCAGAACGGCACGACTCTCCAAATTACTCAGGGCACTCCGAAGGCGATCATCAACTGGCAAGGGTTCAGCATCGGGTCGAACGAGCTCGTCCGGTTCATCCAGCCAGGCTCCTCCGCAGTCGCGCTCAATCGCGTAGTCGGGGGTGAGACGTCGCAGATCCTCGGGCAGTTGCTCGCCAATGGACGCATCTTTCTGATCAACCCGAACGGCATCATCTTCGGCGCCGGCGCCCAGGTGAACGTCGGCAGCCTTCTCGCGACGACCCTCAACATCAGCGACGCCGATTTCATGGCCGGCAACTACATCTTCCGCCGCGAAAGCGGCAACCTCTCAACCATCGTGAACCTCGGTACCTTGCGCGCTGCCGACGGCGGCTTCATCGCGCTCTCCGCGCCGGGTGTCGTGAACCAGGGCACGATCACGGCACGGCTCGGTACCGTCCACCTCTCGTCCGCGGAGCGCCTCACGGTCGAT
>JBGOTH010000429.1:0-3627 GCA_041476345.1 Methylomirabilia bacterium | reverse complement strand
GACGACGGCTCGGTAGGCGTCCATGGTTTCCGAATGCTACCATCCACGCACCATGACCATCGACGCGACCGCGACCCGCCACTACGTCCAGCGCGTGTGGGACGACAGCATCGTCCCCGCGCTCACCGAGTACATCCGCATCCCGGCGAAGTCGCCGCACTACGACGCGAAGTGGAAGGAGAACGGCCACATCGACCGCGCCGTCGCGCTGCTGGAGGAATGGAGCAGCGCGCGCGCCATCGAAGGGCTGCGGTTCGAAGTCCATCGCCTTCCCGGCCGGACGCCGGTGATCCTCATCGACATCCCCGGCGCGAGCGACGAGACCGTCCTGCTCTACGGGCACTGCGACAAGCAGCCGGAGATGGTGGGATGGGCGGAAGGGCTCGGGCCGTGGATTCCCGCGCGCAAGGGCGACCGCCTCTTCGGGCGCGGTGTCGGCGACGACGGCTACGCGACGTTCTCCGCGCTCACCGCGATCGAAGCGCTGCAGGCCGCGCGTGTGCCGCACGCCCGGTGTGTGGTCCTGATCGAAGCGTGCGAGGAGAGCGGCAGCTACGACCTCCCCGCGTACATGGACGCGCTCGCGAAGAAGATCGGCACGCCCGACCTCGTGGTGTGCCTCGACTCCGGCTGCGGCAACTACGACCAGCTCTGGGCGACGACCTCGCTGCGCGGGATCATCAACGGCGACCTGACGGTGGAGGTGCTCGGCGAGGGTGTGCACTCCGGCCAGGCGAGCGGCATCGTGCCGTCGAGCTTTCGCATCGCGCGCCAGCTCCTGTCGCGCCTCGAGGACGAGGTCACGGGTGAGATCAAGCCGCGCGACTTCCACGTCGAGATACCCCGCGAGCGCGTCGACCAGGCGCGGGCGGTGGCGCAGGCCCTCGGTCGTGACGTCATCGCGAAGTTTCCGTTCGTGGCCGGCATGCGGCCCGTCGCGGACGACGCGGTGGAGCTGCTCCTCAACAACACGTGGCGGCCCGCGCTCGCGATCACCGGCGCCGCCGGCCTGCCGTTGCCCGCCGACGGCGGCAACGTGCTGCGCCCGCAGACGACCGTGAAGCTCTCGTTGCGTGTGCCGCCCACCTGCGACGCCGAGCGCGCGGCGAACACGCTGAAGGAGCTGCTCGAGAAGGATTCGCCGTACGGCGCGAAGGTGACGTACACGGGCGACGGCTCGAGCGGCTGGGCGGCGCCCCCGACGCGGCCGTGGCTGCTCGAATCCGCCGACCGCGCGTCGAAGGCGCACTTCGGCAAGGGTGCGATGTACCACGGCCTCGGCGGCTCGATCCCGTTCATGAGCATGCTGGGCGAGCGCTTTCCGCAGGCGCAATTTCTGATCACCGGCGTGATGGGGCCCGGCTCGAACGCGCATGGCCCGAACGAGTTCCTCGATCTGCCGACGGGAATGAAAGTCACCGCCTGCGTGGCGCAGGTGCTCGCCGATCACTACCAGACGGCACGCAGCGGTAAATGATCGAGACACCGCTCGACGCCTATCGCGACGTCGTGCGGGCCGACTGGATCGACGACAACCGCCACATGAACATGGGGTACTACGTCGTGGTGTTCGACCTCGCCACCGACGAGTTCATGCGCTGGATCGGGCTCGACGCCGCGCATCGTCGCGCGCGAGATGTCACGACGTTCTGTCTCGAGGCACACGTGACGTATCACCGCGAGGTTCGCGAAGGCGATCCGCTGCGCTTCACCACGCAGCTGCTCGCGCACGACGCGAAGCGCTTGCACTACGTCCACGCGATGTACCACGCGACCGACGGGTATCTGGCCGCCACCAACGAGCTGATGTCGCTGCACGTCGCGCTCGCCACCCGGCGCGGAGCGTCGATGGCGCCTGACGTCCTCGCGCGGCTCGCCGCCGTCCAGAAGGCGCACGATGCGCTGGCGCGGCCCCCGCAGATCGGCCACGCGATAGGGCTCGCGTCACGTCCCACGATGCGCCCGTGAGCCTGGCCTGCGTCGGAGGCGTCGACGCGGGCGGCACGCGATTCGTCTGCGCGATCGGCGCGGACCCGTGGAATCTTCGCGCGCAGGCCGTGGTGCCGACGACGACGCCGGCCGAGACGCTCGCGCGTGCCCGTCGCTTCTTCCTCGATCGCGCGCGCGACGCACGGATCAACGCGCTCGGCATCGCGTGCTTTGGCCCCCTCGATCTCGCGCGCGATTCGCCGACCGCCGGGTGGATCACCGGCACGCCGAAGCCCGGCTGGAGCGGCGTCGACGTCGCGGGCGCCTTCCGCGAGCTCGGCGTGCCCGTCGCGATCGACACCGACGTGAACGGCGCCGCGCTCGGTGAGATGCGCTGGGGCGCGGGCGCCGGCTGCGATCCCGTCGTCTACGTCACGGTCGGCACGGGCATCGGCGGCGGCGCGATCGTCGGCGGGCGACCGATCCACGGGCTCGTGCACCCCGAGATGGGCCACATGCGCGTCCCGCGCATCGCGGACGATTCGTTCCCGGGCGCGTGTCCGTTCCACGGCGACTGCCTCGAAGGCCTCGCGTCGGGACGTGCGATCCACGTGCGACGGGGCTTGCCCGGCGAGGCGCTCGCAGCCGATGATCCGGCCTGGGCCCTCGAGGCGCGCTATCTAGCCTACGGGCTCGTGAACGTCATCACGGTGCTGTCACCGCAGCGGATCATCGTCGGCGGCGGCGTCATGCGCCGGGAAGGTTTGCTCGGGCGCATTCGCGAAGAGGTGCGGTCGCTTCTCGCGGGCTACGTGCGCGCGCGTGCGGTGACCGAGGCGATCGAGTCGTATATCGTCGAGCCCGGGCTCGGGGAGCGCGCAGGCGTGCTGGGCGCGTTGGCCCTGGCGCAGGAGGAGAGTGGAACGCATGCAGACCGGTGAGCGCTTCGACCTCGTGATCCGCGGCGGCACCGTCTACGACGGCACCGGCGCGCCCGGTGTCCGCGCGGACGTCGGGGTGCGCGGCGACCGCGTGGTCGGCTTCGGCACGATCACCACGCGCGGCGACGAGGAGCTGGACGCAGAGCACCTCGCGGTGGCGCCGGGGTTCATCGACGTCCACAGCCACGACGACTACGCCGTGCTGCTCGAGCCGGAGATGCCGTTCAAGGTGCTGCAAGGCGTGACGAGCGACGTCGTGGGGAATTGCGGATCGGGCGTCATCCCGTTCGAGACCGGACTGATCCGCTTCCGGCGCATGCACCCCGACGCGAATCCGGCGCCGTTCGAGGGCTTCACGGGTTATCTGGAGCGCGTCGACGCGTCGCGGCCGAGCTGCAACGTCGCCGTCCTGATGGGGCACGGTTCGCTCCGGCGCGGCGCGATGAATCTGGAGCAGCGCCCGCCGAGCGACGCCGAGCTAGGCCGCATGAAGGCGTGGGTGCGCGAAGGCGTCGACGCGGGCGCCGTCGGCCTCTCGACCGGCCTGATCTACGAGCCCGGGCGCTACGCGAAGACGGAGGAAGTGATCGCGCTCGCGCGCGAGCTCGGCGGCCCCGCCGGCGGTCTCTACGCCACGCACATGCGCAACGAAGCGGACGGGCTGCTGGATGCCGTGCGCGAGGCGATTCGGATCGGCGAAGAAGCCGGCGTGCCCGTGCAGATCTCGCATCACAAGGCGAGCGGCCGGCGCAACTTC
>JBGOTH010000428.1:0-3639 GCA_041476345.1 Methylomirabilia bacterium | reverse complement strand
GAGATCGTCGACTTCCGGCAGCGCGCCATAGGCGAAGGCGCCGCTCGAGGTGGCGAACGGCTCGAGCCGGGTCGCCGCGTTGCCGGGGATTCCCGTGATCGTGAGCGCGATGCCGCGCAGCTTCTTCTCGCGCCAGGCGCTCACGAACGTCGCGCGCTCCATGATGCGCATCCGCGTTCGAATGCCGACGGCCTGAAGCCACCCGCCGAGCGCTTCGCCCATCGAGTTGTAGGGTGGGAACGGTGTGAGGTCGCCCGCGTCGAAGCCGTTCGGATAGCCGGCTTCCGCGAGGAGCTGCTTGGCCTTCAGCGGATCGAACGGGGGCGGCTCGAAGGGCAGCGCGAACTCGAACTCGCGCGGGACGATGCTGCCGACGGGGCGTGAGAGCCCGAGCGTCTCGGCCTGGTTCAATCCCTGACGATCGATGGCGAGGCTCGCCGCCATGCGCACGCGACGGTCGGCCCACGGCGATTTCGGATTCCATTGCTCGGGAAAGTCGAGCCAGAAGATGCCGAGGAGCGGCGCCACGAGGCGCAGGCCCGGCGTCCGCTTGAGCTCCTCGCCGATCGGGCCGCTCACGAGGAACGCGACGTCGACTTCACCACGCTTCAACGCGGCGGCGCGCGTGGTCTCGTCGGGCATGATGCGGAAGATGAGCCGCTTGATCGACGGCGGCTTGCGCCAGTAGCCGTCGAACGCCTCGAGCACCAGCTCCACGCCCGGCGTGAAGCTCACGAACCGGTACGGGCCGGCGCCGATCGGCGCCTTCTTGAAGCCGTCGTCGCCGACGCGTTCGACGTACTTCTTCGGCACGATCCATCCGGCGCCCGTGGCCATCGTGCCGTAGAAGGCGGGGAAGTCGGGCCACGGCTCCTTGAGCACGAAGCGGAGCTTCGTGGGACTCAGGATCACGATCTCCTTCACCTTGCTCTTGAGGAGCTTCGCGCCGCCGCCACGATAGCGCTCGAACGAAAACTTCACGTCCTCCGCGGTCACGGGATCGCCGTTGTGGAACCGGGGGCCCTTGCGCAGCGTGAACTCGGCGCTGAGGCCGTCCTTCGTCATCGACCACGACTCCGCCAGGCTCGGCGCGGACGGGTTGCCCGGCATCGGCTTCAGCATCGCGTCGTGAATCGCGTAGAGCGTGAGGTACGGCGTGATGATGCTCTCGGCGTCCGCGGGGTCGAGCGACGGGAGGCTGTAGTGCAGCGCGAACGTCAGGGTGCCTTCGGGCGCCGCCGCGGCGGGGGCGGCGACCGCGAGAATCGCAAGAAGACCGAGCGCGAGGTGTCGTCGGAGCATGGAGCCTCATTAGCATGTTTTGAGGCACAATGCAGCGCAGCCGCATTCCGCGCGTCGGAGGAGAAGAACGATGCCGCTTCATCCACAGGCCCGCACGATGATCGAGCGCACGCAGGCTCTCAACTTACCGCCGACGAGTCGGATGACGCCGAAAGAGGCGCGGGACTCCGTGCGCCAGCGGAGCGCCGCCCTGCCGCGCGAGGAGATCGCATCGGTCCGCGACCATCGGGTCCCGGTGCCGGGCGGGACCATTGTCGTGCGCGTGTTCACGCCGCGGGGGACCGCGCCGATGCCGGCGCTCGTGTATTTCCACGGCGGTGGCTGGGTCACCGGCGACGTCGATACTCACGAAGGGATCTGCCGCACGCTCGCGAACGCCGCGGGATGCGTCGTCGCCAGCGCCGACTATCGCTGCGCGCCGGAGTTCAAGTATCCGACGGCGGCGGAGGATTCGTATGCGGCGACCCGCTGGGTGGCCGAGAACGCGCGCGAGCTCGGCGTCGATCCGCGGCGGCTCGCGGTGGGCGGCGACAGCGCCGGGGGCAACCTCGCCGCGGCGGTCGCGCTGATGGCGCGTGACCGCCGTGGTCCGCAAGTGGCGATGCAGGTGCTCGTCTACCCGGTCACCGATTGCGACTTCACGCGGCCGTCGTACACGGAGAACGCCGAGGGCTACCTGCTGACGAGCGAGTCGATGCGATTCTACTGGGACCAGTACGCGCCGAAGGAGGCCGACCGCACGCATCCCTACGCGTCTCCGATGCGGGCGGTGAGCCTCGCCGGGCTGCCGCCGGCCCTCGTCCTCACCTGCGAATTCGATCCGCTCCGCGACGAAGGCGAAGCGTACGCGGCGAAGCTCGCCGCGGCCGGCGTTCCCGTGACGCACACCCGCTATCCGGGAATGATCCACGCGTTCTTCCGCTTCACGAGCAGTGTCGACGCCGCGCGCGCCGCGGTCGCCGAGACCGTCGCCGCCTTGCAGAAAGCCTGGGGGACCAACGCATGACGTACAAGTGTCTGCTCTACGAAGTGAAGGACGCGATCGCGACCCTCACGCTCAATCGGCCCGAGCGGCTCAACGCGCTCGGCGACACGCTGCGCGACGATTTGCAAGACGCGGTGACGCGCGCGTCGGACGATCCCGACGTGCGCGTCATGATCGTCACCGGCGCGGGCAAGGGCTTCTGCTCGGGCGGGGACGTGAAGGCGATGAACGAGCGGCGCGAGAGCGGTGGCGCGCGCCCGGTCATGGAGAAGGTCGCGCCCGGCCGTGACCGTACCGTGCTGGCGCTACGGGATGCGCCGAAGCCCGTCATCGCCGCGATCAACGGCGCGGCGGCGGGGGCGGGAATGAACCTCGCGTTCTGCTGCGACATTCGTCTCGCGTCGACCGCCGCGAAGTTCGCCCAGGCGTTCGTCAGGCGCGGCCTGCATCCGGACTGGGGCGGGACGTACTTCCTGCCGCGCGTGGTCGGCACCGCGAAGGCGTGCGAGATGATCTTCACGGGCGAGATCATCGACGCGCAGGAAGCGCTCCGGCTCGGCATCGTGAGCAGCGTGCACGCGCCCGAGGCGCTGATGCCGGCCGCCCTCGCGCTCGCGCGCAAGATCGCCGACGGCCCGCCGATCGCCATCCGGCTCGCGAAGCGCGCGATCTATCACAACGCCGAGTGCGACCTCCGCCAGGCGCTCGAGTTCGAGACGTACGCGCAGAACATCTGCTACGACACCGAGGACTCGGCGGAAGGCATCCAGGCGTTCGTGGAGAAGCGGCCGCCCGCGTTCAAGGGGCGGTGAGCGACGCGGGGGCGCCGGCGCCAATGCCGGCGCCCCGGTCGATCGACGTTACTGGAGCGGCGAGAACGCGGACGGCATGACGATCTTGGTCTCCTGGGAGATCAGATTGCCGCCGCCGGGAGGCGGCCAGACGCCC
This sequence comes from Methylomirabilia bacterium, assembly GCA_041476345.1. Lineage (GTDB taxonomy): Bacteria > Methylomirabilota > Methylomirabilia > Rokubacteriales > CSP1-6 > VGLJ01. Next base: position 404 of record JBGOTH010000428.1, on the reverse strand, counting down.
TGCTTGCGCGCGTCGGCACGCACCTGCATGCGCTGGTTCATGTCCGAGTACGCCCAGATGTGGATGAACCCGTTGGCGCGGCCGAACTCCACGCCGCCCGCGAACACGACGGGCGACATCTTGATCCGTGCGGGCAGCGCGGCCTCCCACCGCTTCGCGGTGTCGGGCAGGGTGCCGCCCTTCAGCGTGTAGTAGCGCATCTCGAAGATCGGCCCCATCTTGCCGGGAGTCGGCTCGGGCACGAAGCTGAACGGGTTGATGATCTCCACGCGCATGGCCTTGATGAACTCGCTGGTCTTCGGCGGCCAGTTCGGGTCCTTCGAGGCCTCGGCCCGGATGCGCGCGCGCTCGGCGAGGTCCTTGTAGCCCCACACGTGGATGATCTCGTTGAGCGGCCCGATCTC